>NZ_JAPFQV010000039.1:0-61384 GCF_033804685.1 Micromonospora sp. RTP1Z1 | reverse complement strand
CGTGGTGGGGGCCGCCCTGGCCCGGAGCCTCGCGCCGCCGCTGGTGGAGGAGATCGAGACCGACGGGATGCCACCGCACCTGGTGCAGGTGGGCGGCGCGGCGGCGGGCGCCGCCCTGCTCGCGTTCCCCGGCGCGGTGGCGGCCCTGGCCGCCGAGTTCGGGCGCACCCCGCAGGTGGTCGTCACCGCCGCGCTGGCCGCGTCCAGCCTCGGCCTGGCCGTGGTGGCGGTGGTCCGCCGGCAGGTCCCGCAGTACCTGCCGTACGCGAGCGTGGCGGTGGCCGGCGGCGCGACCGTCAGTGCGCTGGCCGCGATCGTCACCGGCCTGCCCTCCGGGGTGTACGCGGCCGCGGCGGCGCTGCTCGGCGTGCTCGCCGAGCTGGTCCGGGCGGCCACCACCCCGCCGGCCGGCTCGGCCCGGCAGGTACGCCGCTGGTCGGTGCTGCTGAACGGGGCGCTGCGCCGGTTGCCGGACGACGGGACGGAGCTGCGCTGGCGGGTCAACCCGGCGGCGGGGGCGCTCGCCGCGGCGACGCTGCCCACCGCGCTGGCGTTGGTGACGCTCGCGCCGCCGCTGCTGGTGGCGCTGGTCGAGCCGTTCCGGTCGCTGTCCCGGGTGTGGCAGGGGCCGCCGCCGGAACTGCTCACCCCGCCGCCCGGCGCGGTCGACCCGACGCACGTGCTGACCGCCCTGCTGCTCACCGTGACCGCCGCCCTCGCGGCAACCGGGTTCAACGGCGGCCGGCGTTCCCGGGCCGTGCCGGTGGTGCTGCCCGGCGCCGCGGTCACCCTGCTGATCACCCCGGTGGCGCTCGGCCACGGCTGGCCGGAAAGCGCGCTCGCCGGGCTGACGGTCTTCACCATCTCGATGCTCGGGCTGGCCCTGACCCCGCCACCGCCGCTGGCCGAGCCGGCCCGGTCGCTGCGGGTCGCCCGGGTGCTGGTCTTCGTGATCGGGCTGGCCGCCGGGGGCGCCGGGCTGGCCGGCAGCCTCGCCACCCGGGAGCTGACCCTCTTCACCCTGGGCGGGGCGGTCGGCGTCGGCGTGGTCGCCGCGCTCTTCGGCACCACCCAGCGGGCCCGCATCCTCGGCTGGCTCTTCGCCTCGCTGATGGCGCAGCTCTTCGTGCTGACCCTCGGCCTGGTGGCCGGGCTGGCCGCCGTCTGGTCCGCGTTCGGGGTGCTGGCGGTGGGAGCGGCCCTGCAGGTCTTCGCCGCCACCCTGCCCCGGCTCCGCCGCCCGGAGGCGTACCGGGAGGCGGCCACCGTGGAGTGGAGCGGGTACGCTGCCGCCCTCATCGCGCTGGCTCTGGCCTTCAACTCCCCCCGGCACATCGCCGCGCTGCTGGCCGCCTGGGGCGCCGTCCTCGGGGTGGCCGCCAGCCGGCCGGGCCGGCGGCCGGTGGAACGTCGGATCCTGTTCTGGGCGGTGGTGGCCTGCGAGATCAGCGCCTGGTGGATCCTGATGCGGGTCGCCGACGTGGCGCTGCCGGAGGCGTACACGCTGCCGTTCGCCGCGCTCGCCCTGCTGGTGGGGGTGCTGGAGTTGCGCCACCGGGCGGACCTGTCGAGCTGGATCGCGTACGGACCGGCGCTGGTCACCGCGTTCGTACCGACCCTGGCCATCGTGCTGGCCACCGATTCCAGCATGCTGCGGCAGGTGCTGCTGCTGCTCGGCGCGGTGGCGGTGCTGATCTTCGGCTCGACCAGCCGGCAGCAGGCGCCGGTGATCGTGGGTGCCTCGGTCACCGCGATCGCGGCGGTGCACGCGTTGTTCAGCCTCGGGCCGTGGCTGGTGCTGATCCCGGTCGGCTTCGTGCTGCTGGTGCTCGGGGCGAGCAACGAACGCCGCCGTCGCGCGCAGGAGCGCCTGCAGACCGCCCTGCGCGGCATGCGGTGAATCGGAGGGTCATCGGGTCTGCGCCGAGGGCGGGCAGAGCGGTCCGGGCTCGACGACGGGTGCCGGCGAACGTGGGCCGCGTCCGGTCGGAAGAGCCGGGCTCACTGTCCGTGTCCACCGCTCCGGACAGGCCGCGTCGGGGTACGGCCTTTGCTCTGCTGCAGCCCACGCAACAGGAACGGACGGTGACGGCGGCGGCCACGACTGCCGGACGAGCAAAGAGAAAGAGCAGTTCAGGCCGGTGTTGCGTGGAGTGAAGCAGAGCAAAGGCGGCGTGAGGGTCCCCCGGTCCGGGCGGGCCGATCACGGGGAGTAATTCAACGTCGGCATCACGGGGAGTCACGCGGTGAGCGGGGGCCGCGAGCTGCGTGCGCGCGGACGGGCCGACGCAACCGAGGGGACGGACGGGCGGAATGGCGCCGAGGGCGACCGCCGGTCGAGCGAGGTCAGCCGAGGGAGGCGCGGAGCGCGGCGTCCTTCTCGGCGACCAGCTCCTCCAGGCCCGCCTGGTACGCGATCATCCGCTTCAGCAGCGCCGGGTCCGAGGTGGCCAGGATGCGCACGGCGAGCAGTCCGGCGTTGCGGGCGTTGCCGATCGACACGGTGGCCACGGGCACGCCGGCCGGCATCTGCACGATGGACAGCAGCGAGTCCATCCCGTCGAGGTGCATCAGCGGCACCGGCACGCCGATCACCGGCAGCGGGGTGACCGAGGCGACCATGCCGGGCAGGGCGGCAGCGCCCCCGGCACCGGCGATGATCACCTTGATGCCGCGATCGGCCGCGTTCCGGCCGTACTCGATCATCTTGACCGGGGTGCGGTGCGCCGAGATCACCGCGACCTCGTACGGCACCTCGAACTCGTCCAGCGCCTCGGCGGCGGCCTTCATGGTCGGCCAGTCGGAGTCGCTGCCCATGATCAGCCCGACGGTGCTCACTCGTGCCCCTCCCGCAGCCAGCGGGCGGCCCGCGCGGCCCGCGCCCGTACGTCGTCCAGCTCGTCCCCGAGCACCGTGACGTGCCCGATCTTGCGGCCGGGGCGCACCTGCTTGCCGTACAGGTGCACCTTGGCGCCCGGCTCGGCGGCGAACAGGTGGTGCAGTCGCTCGTCGATGGAGATCCCGCCCGGCTCGCCGCCGAGCACGTTCGCCATCACCACCACCGGCGCGGTCAGTGAGGTGTCCCCCATCGGGTAGTCGAGCACCGCCCGCAGGTGCTGTTCGAACTGGGAGGTCCGGGCGCCCTCGATGGTCCAGTGCCCCGAGTTGTGCGGACGCATCGCCAACTCGTTGACCACCAGCCCGGTGGGGGTCTCGAAGAGCTCCACCGCGAGCAGGCCGACCACGCCGAGCGCGGTGGCCAGGTCGATGGCGAGCTGCTGGGCGGCGACGGCCAGCTCCTGCGGCAGGCCCGGCGCAGGGGCCAGCACCTCCACGCAGATCCCGTCCCGCTGCACGGTCTCCACCACCGGGTACGCGGCCACCTGGCCGAACGGTGAGCGCGCGACCTGCACCGCCAGCTCCCGGCGCAGCGCCACCCGCTCCTCGACGATCAGCGAGGTGCCCCCGGCCAGCAGCGTCGAGCCCAGCTCAACTGCCTGCGCCGGGCCGCCCACCAGCCAGACGCCGCGTCCGTCGTAGCCACCCCGCGCCGCCTTCAGCACCACCGGCCAGCCGACCTCGTCACCGAAGGCGACCAGGTCGGCCGCCTCGACGACCGGCCGCCAGGCCGGGTTCGGCGTGCCCAGCTCGCCGAGGCGCTCGCGCATCACCCGCTTGTCCTGTGCGTGCAGCAGCGCGTCGGCCGGCGGGAAGAGCTTCGCCCCCTCGTCGGCGAGGACGCGGATGTGCTCGGTCGGCACGTGCTCGTGGTCGAAGGTGACCACGTCGCAGCCCTTGGCGAAGGTGCGCAACGCGGTCAGGTCGGTGTGGTCGCCGTACTGGACGTCGGCCGCGACCAGCGCGGCGCCGTCGTCGGGGGCGAGCGCCAGCACGCGCAGCGACTGGCCGAGGGCGATCGCGGCCTGGTGGGTCATCCGGGCCAGCTGGCCGCCGCCCACCATGCCGACAACAGGCAGTCCGGTACGGGAATCCATAGCGGCGCCAGCCTATCCGGGCGGGCGCCGGTCCCGGCCCGGAGGGCGGGATCAGCCGGCCGCCCCCACCACCACGCGGCGCGGGGCGCGGGCCAGCTCTCGGGCGGTGCGCCGGACGATCGGCGGCGCGGAGGATTGACGGGCACAGGATCGCCGCCTGCGCCCGGCTGGGATGATCAACCAATGACGACTCGCGAGACGTTGCGCGCTCTGTCGGTGCTGGCCCACGAGATGCCGTCCTTCGACCCGGCCGGCGCACCGGCGGAGCCGATGGCGCTCTTCGCCGACTGGCTCACCGAGGCCGTCGCCGCCGGCGTGGACGAGCCGCATGCGATGACCCTGTCGACCGTCGACGCCGACGGCGCGCCGGACGCCCGGGTGCTGATCCTCAAGGATCTCGACGCCACCGGCTGGCACTTCGCCACCAGCGCGATCAGCGCCAAGGGAAGTCAGCTCGCCGCCGAACCCCGGGTCGCGCTCAACTTCCACTGGCGGGAGCAGGGCCGCCAGGTCCGGGTCCGCGGCACCGCCCGGGCCGCCGAGCGGGCCGTCTCCCGGCGGGACTTCCTGGCCCGGCCGGCGGGCTCCAGGATCGCCACCCTGGCCGGCCGGCAGAGCGCCGTCCTCGCCGACCGGGCCGAGCTGGACCGGGAGCTGGCCGACGTCCGCGCCCGGCTGACCGCCGACCCCGACCTGGTTGCCGAGGCGCACACCGTCTACGCCGTCGTGCCGGCGACGGTGGAATTCTGGCAGGCCGATCGGGAACGCCGGCACGTCCGGCTGCGCTACCGCCGCACGGAGGGCGAGTGGGAGCGCGAGCTGCTCTGGCCGTGACCTGCCGCCGGATCAGCCCAGCTGGGCGACCAGGTCGTCGACGGAGGTGACCGGCCGGTCGCAGACGAAACCCCGGCACACGTACGCGGTGGCGCGGCCGTCCAGCGCCGGCCGGTCGGCGAGCAGCGGCACGCCGGGCTGATCGGTGCGGCCCGCCACGGTCACCGCGCCGGGCGGGGCGTACCGGTGCGCCGCGCGGACCAGCGGGTCGTCGGACGGATCGTCGGTGACCACCGCGATCTCGTACGGCCCGGAGAGCAGCGCCTCGCCGACGGTGGCGGCGTACCCGGTGAACCGCGCATGCCGGCCGACGATCGGCGCGACGGTCGACAGGGCAGCCTCGGCGGCCTCCCGGTACCGCACCTCCCCGCTCAGCGCCGCGTACGCCACCAGCGCCGCGACGATCGCCGACCGGCCGGACGGAGTGGCGTTGTCGGTCGGGTCGGCCGGCCGGGTGACCAGCCGCTCGGCGTCGTCGGCGGTGTCGAAGAACCCGCCGTCGGGCGCGGCGAACCGGGCCAGCGCGACGTCGAGGAGCTGCCCGGCCAACTCCAGCCAGCGCCCCTCGCCGGTGAGCTGGTGCAGGGCGCAGAACGCCTCGGCCACACAGCCGTAGTCCTCCAGCACCCCGGCCGGCTCGCCGACCACGCCGTCCCGGGAGACCCGGCGCAGCCGCCCGTCCACCAGGTGCACCTTCGCCAGGTGCTCGGCGGTGTCCCGCAGCGCGCCGTCGGCGACGATGGCGACCCCGTCCATCAGGTTCGCGTCCTCGTCGTCGGGGGCCGCGTAGACGGCGGCGACCTGGAGGAACTCGGCGATCGCGGTGATCGCCAGGCCGTTCCAGGCGGCCACCACCTTGTCGTCCCGGGCGGGCTGCGGGCGGTTGTCCCGGGCGGCCAGCAGCCGACCCACCACGGCCCGCCAGCGCGCGCGCACCACCGGGTCGGCGTCGTCGACGTCCCGGGCCAGCCGCAGCACGCTCATCCCGTGCTCGAACGACCCTTCCTCCGTCACCGCGAACAGGTCGGCGGCCCAGCGGCCGTCCTCCTCGCCCAGCACCTCGACGAGCTGGGCCGGCGTCCAGGCGTAGGTGAGCCCCTCGACGCCCTCGGTGTCCGCGTCCAGGGCGGAGGCGAAACCCTCCCCCGGCTTGTGCAGCTCGTCGGCGAGGAACCGGGCGGTGTCCCTGGCCACCCGCCGGGCCAGCCGGTCCCCGGTGAGCCGCCAGAGCTGGGTGTAGACCCGCAGCAGCAGCGCGTTGTCGTAGAGCATCTTCTCGAAGTGCGGCACGGTCCAGTGCGCGTCGACCGAGTAGCGGGCGAAACCGCCGGCGAGCTGGTCGTAGATGCCGCCGCGGGCCATCGCCTCGCAGGTGTGCCGGACGATTTCCAGGCTCATCGCGGTACCGGTGCGCTGGTGGTGGCGGAGCAGGAAGAGCAGGTTCATGTGCGGCGGGAACTTCGGCGCCCCGCCGAAGCCGCCGTTGGTCCGGTCGTACTCCGTGGCGAGCTGATCGGCGGCGGCGTCGAGCAGTTCGACGGTGAGCGGCGCGGTGAGCCCGCCGACGGCCTGGGCACCGCCGATCGCCTCGACCACCGCGGCGCCCTGCCGGAGCACGGCCTCCCGCTGGTCCCGCCACGCGGTGCCGACGGAGTCCAGCAGCCGGATGAAGTTCGCGCGCGGGAAGTAGGTGCCGCAGAAGAACGGGGTGCCGTCCGGGGTGGCGAAGACCGTCATCGGCCAGCCGCCCTGGCCGGTCATCGCCTGGGTGGCGGTCATGTAGACGGCGTCGACGTCGGGCCGCTCCTCCCGGTCCACCTTGATGGCGACGAAGCCGTCGTTGATCAGCCGGCCGACGGCCTCGTTCTCGAACGACTCGTGCGCCATCACATGGCACCAGTGGCAGGCGGCGTAGCCGACCGAGATGAGCACCGGCACGTCGCGCCGTTTCGCCTCGGCGAACGCCTCCTCGCACCAGGGCCACCAGTCGACCGGGTTGTCGGCGTGCTGGAGCAGGTACGGCGACGTGGCATTGGCGAGTCGGTTCACCCGACGACCATATCCAGCACGCCCCGGCAGCGCTCAGAGAGCGGGCCGGCCGGGTGCCCGGGGAATCAGGAGGCGCCGTCGGCGCGGAGCGGGAAGACGTTGCCGGGGGCGGTGTCGAGCAGCGACCCGAGCACCGCACCGATCTTGTCCGCCGGCATCGGCTTGAAGAAGTGGTAGCCCTGGGCGGCGGTGCAGCCCAGCTCGGCCAGGGCGTTCCGCTGCTCGGCGGTCTCCACTCCCTCGGCGACCACCCGCAGCCCCAGCTCGTGGGCGAGACCCACGGTGGTCCTGACGATCGCCGCCGCCTCCGGCGAGTCGGCCATCCGGATCACGAAGGAGCGGTCCACCTTGAGTTCGTCGACGGCGATCCGGGTCAGGAAGGTCAGTGACGAGAAGCCGGTGCCGAAGTCGTCGACGGCGAGCTGCACACCCATCGCGCGCAGCGTGGCGAGCACCTCGTCGATGACCTCCAGCTCGCTCATCACCACCGTCTCGGTGATCTCCAGGACCAGCCGGCGCGCCGGCACCTGGTGCCGGCGAAGCGCCTCGCCGATCTCCGTCGGCAGCCGGGGGTCGAGCAGGCTGCGTGCCGACAGGTTCACCGAGATCGGCACGTCCAGCCCCTCACGGGCCCAGTCGGCGGCGACGGCGAGGGCCTTGTCCAGCACGTACCGGGTGAACGCGCCGAGCTGCTCGCTGTTCTCCACCTGCCGGATGAAGTCGGACGGGCCGAGCAGGCCGCGGCGCGGGTGCTGCCAGCGGATCAACGCCTCCACCCCGGTCGGGGCGCCGGTGGCCAGGTCCACCGCCGGCTGCAGGGCCAGCACCAGCTGGTCGTCGGTCGCCAGCGCCTCCCGCAGCTCCGCGAGCAGCGCCAGGTGGTCGGTGCTCGCGGCGTCCCGGGAGCTGTCGTACGCGGCGACGCTGCCGCCGCCCTCCTTCGCCTGGTACATCGCGATGTCGGCCCGGCGCAGCAACTCGGTCAGGTCGGCGGTGCCGGCGTCGGCGACCACCACGCCCACCGAGACCTCGACGGACATCCGTACGCCCGCCACCTCGGTCGGCGCGGCGAGCCGCTCGGCGACGTCCCGGGCCTGCCGCAGCGCGTACGCCATCGGCGCGGCGCGGTCGCCGGCCACCGGGACCGCGGTCAGCAGCAGGGCGAACTCGTCCCCGCCGAGCCGGCCCAACAGGTCACCGGTGCGGGCGAGGGCCGCCAGCCGGTTCGCGGTCAGCCGGAGCAGCTGGTCGCCGGCCGCATGCCCGAGCGTGTCGTTGACCTCTTTGAACTGGTTGATGTCGAGCAACAGCAGCGCCATCGGGTGGTCGTGGGCGTGCCGGCGCAAGGCCTGGTCGCCCTCGTCGAGCATGGCGGCCCGGTTGAGCAGTCCGGTGAGCTGGTCGTGCACCGCCTCGTACGAGGAGCGCGCGGTGACCAGCCGCAGCTCACGGTGCGTGGCGGCGTCGTGCAGCGCGGCGGCCAGGGCGTCCCCGAAGGCCGCGACGGCGTCCCGCTCCCGGGCGCTGGGCGGTGCCGACCGGGAGAAGTGGACGCGCAGCTCCCCCACCCCGATGCTGCCCACGGTCAGCGGTCGGACCAGCTCGTGCTCGGCCGGCTCGGTACGCCCGGGCGGGTCCACCTCGCGGTCGCGCAGCTGGCCGCCGAGGTCCGCCCGGTAGCGCCACCAGCGACCGTCGCCGCGCGCAACGTGCACGTCGACGAGTTCGGCCCCGAACAGGGTCAGCGCGCTGGTCACCGCGGCGGTCGCCACGCCCCGCTCGTCGAGCTGGTTGAGGGCGGCGGTGGCTTCCGCGAACGCCCGCCAGGTACGCCGCTCCTGGTCGGCGCGGAGCCGATGGCGGTAGGTCTGCTGGAGCAGCCAGAGCGGCGGCGGGAGCAGCAGCAGCCAGCGGGCGTCGATCTCCAGCAGCGTGACGACCACCAGGCCGACGGCCACGTTGCCGACGAACATGAGCAGCTTGCCGCGGAGCGCGGCGAGCAGCGGCGGGCCGATCGGGACGCCGTGCCGCAGCGCCAGGGTCGCCCCGCCGAGCCAGCCGGTGGTGAGCAGGTAGGTCACCGAGCCGGCGGTGAGCGCGAGGGCGAGCGCCGGGGTCGGGGCGGCGAGCAGGGGTCGGCCCAACGCGCTGGCCACCGCGACGGCGAGCGCTGTGGCTGCGGTCAGGGATCCGGTGATCCGGACGATTTCCAGCGCCGGCCGGCGGTCGGTGAGCACGGACATGGCCGTCCAGGCCGTCCCGGTGCCGAGCAGGGCCGCCGCCGGCAGCCAGCCGGCCGGTACGAGATAGAGGCAGACGATGAGGGCGGCCTCGCCCCAGGTGATGCTCACCATCCCGGCGGCGGTCCGGAACCGGAGCCGGGCGAGCTGGGTCACGGCGAACGCGACGACGGCGATGCCGAACCGGGCGGGGGCCGGGAGCGGGTCGTCCGCCGGAAAGGACACTGGAACGGTCAGGCCCACGATGGCGGCCACCAGTGCGGTGACCCCGACGGCCGTGGTCAGCAGGAGCACCCCGGTCGGGGTGCCGCGTAGGCCCAGTCGATCGGGGGGTTGGCCGGCCCGGCCGGAGGTCACGGACCCACTCCGTCCACCGGCGGGCCGAGGGCACGGCGGGTGGCCGCAGCGTCGACGGTCATCGGCGCCCCCCTTCCGCGCACGGCTCGGGGACTTTCGGTCCCCCGGCGGAAGGCTAAGCCAAAGCCGGTGGTCGCAACAGGGGGCGACGACCGGCTTTGACGTGAATCATGCGTTGACTACCCGTTCCGGCGCTGCTGGGAGCCGTTGGGAGCATTCCTGGGTGATTCCTGCGCCGCGGTCCCGTCTGTCGGATCGACGACTGTCCCGTCGGTCGGTCCAAGGTCCGCCGGATCGGCCTGCTGCGGGAACCGGTCGGGCAGGCGGCGCAGGCGGGCGTTCATGTTGCGGATCAGCAGGACGGTTGCGGTGGCCAGCAGCAGGATGAGGAAGAGGCCCATCGGTCCGGCCAGACCACCCGTGCGGGTGTCACCGAAGTTGTTCTCCGCGAGCACCTGGGCAGTGGTCAGCATGGCGTTCCTCCGATGTGCGGCTCGCGTCCAGCGTAGCCCTCCGCCCGATCAGCGGGCATGGCACGTCTCGCGGACCCCGGCGAAGAGGTCCGACTCGGGCAGCGGGCTGTCCACCAGCGAGCGGGCGAGCTGGTAGTCCTCGGTCGGCCAGGCGCGCTTCTGGAGCTCCATTGGGACGTGGAACCAGAAGCCGTCGGGGTCGATCTGGGTGGCGTGGGCGCGCAGGGCGTCGTCGCGGACCGGGAAATAGTCGGCGCACTCGACCCGGGTGGTGATCCGCGGGCCCTTGTCGGGACGATCCTCCCAGCGCTTGAGCCACTCCTCGTACGGCGATTCGAGGCCCGCGGCGAGCATGCCCTCGTGCAGCGCCATGATCTTGCCCTTGGAGAAGCCGATGTCGTAGTAGAGCTTCATCGGCTGCCACGGCTCACCCAGCTCCGGGTAACGCTCGGGGTCGCCGGCGGCCTCGAAGGCGGCCACGGTCACCTTGTGGGTCATGATGTGGTCCGGGTGGGGGTAGCCACCCTCCTCGTCGTACGTGGTGACCACGTGCGGCCGGAACTGCCGCATCAGCCGCACCAGCGGCGCCGCCGCGACCTGAACGTCCTGCAGGGCGAAGCACCCCTCGGGCAGCGGCGGCAGCGGGTCGCCCTCGGGCAGCCCGGAGTCGACGAACCCGAGCCAGGCCTGCTCGATGCCGAGGATCGCGCGGGCCGCGTCCATCTCGGCGCGGCGGATGTCGGCGATGTTGGCCCAGACGTCCGGTCGGTCCATCTTCGGGTTGAGCACGCTGCCCCGCTCACCACCCGTGCAGGTCACGACCAGAACGTCCACCCCTTCGGCGACGTATTTCGCCGTGGTCGCGGCGCCCTTGCTCGACTCGTCGTCGGGATGGGCGTGCACGGCCATGAGACGCAGTTGTTCTGCCACCTTCGGCGCTCCTCGTCTGGGCCGGTCGGGCGACCCGACCCCCGGGTTGCCCGGCTGACCTGCCGGAATCTCCCCCGCGCCCGGCAAATCCCCCGTGCCGACCTGTCAGCGTGACCGCCGACCTGCCATCCTTGGGTCAGCGCCGGGCTGGGAAGATGGACTCTGCCATTCTTGCCGATGCCGCTGACAACAACGCCAGGAGATACCCGCCGGTGAGCGAGACGCACGCCACAATCACGCCGGGCGCGCCGGTCTTCCCGCCCGGCCGGTACGGTCGCCGTCGCGAACCGGGACGCCGTCGGCCGCTGCTTCCGGCGCTGCTGGCGGTCGTCCTGCTGGCGACCCTGGGCCTGGCCGCGGTCAAGCTCTACCGCCAGTACGGCGACCCCCGGTTCGACGCCGAGGTGATCACCTACACGCAGATCACCGACTCCCAGGTGGTGGTCGACTTCCGGGTCACCGTGCCCGAGGGCGGCTCGGCGACCTGCCTGGTCCGGGCCCGGGCCTCCGACGGCGCCGAGGTGGGGCACGAGGAGGTCACCGTGACCGCCCGTCCGGGCGAACGCCGGGTGGAGGTGCGGCACCGGCTCGCCACCAGTGCCCGACCGTTCATCGGCGAGGTGCTGCGCTGCCGTCCGGTCGCTTGACCCCCGGCGGGGCCGCCCGGCCTGCCGGGGACACCCGCGGCCGGTCCCGCGGCCGGCGGCACGGGTGATCGGCGACACCCCGACGTGCCCCGCACTGGTAACTTGGTAGTTCACCTGTCAGCCGGTCCGCACAACCAAGGAGTTCGCCTGTGTCCACCAATGACAACAAGGCGCCCGCCACCTGGCTGTCCCAGGACGCGCACGACCGCCTCCAGGGCGAGCTCGACGAGCTGATCGCCAACCGGCCGGTGATCGCCGCCGAGATCAACGCGCGGCGCGAGGAGGGCGACCTCCGGGAGAACGGTGGCTACCACGCCGCCCGCGAGGAGCAGGGCAAGGCGGAGGGGCGCATCCTCTACCTCAAGGAGCTGCTCCGCACCGCCCAGGTCGGGGACGCCCCCACCGCCGACGCGGTGGCGCCCGGCATGGTCGTGACGATCTACTTCGACGACGACACCGACGACACCGAGACCTTCCTGCTCGGCTCGCGGGAGATCTCCTCCAGCACCGACCTGACCGTCTACAGCCCCGAGTCCGCGCTGGGCAAGGCGATCCTGGGCGGCCGCGAGGGCCAGACCTGCACCTACACGGCTCCCAGCGGCGCCGACATCAAGGTGACCGTCGTCAAGTTCGAGCCCTTCTCCGGCTGAGCCATCCGGGCGGCGCGGGCGTCACGCCTCGGCGGCGAAGACCACCTGGTAACCGCTGGCCCGCAGCGCGCTGATCAGCGTGTCGGAGTGCTCCACACCGCGGGTCTCCACCGACAGCGCCACCTCCACCTCGCCGAGGCGCAGGTGCGGGTTGGCCCGCTGGTGCTCCACGTCGACCACGTTGGCCCGGTACTCGGCGATCTCGCTGAGCAGCGAGGCGAGCTGGCCCGGCCGGTCCGAGCAGCGCACGGTGAACCGCAGGTACCGGCCGGCCGCCGCGAGGCCGTGCTCGATCACCCGGAGCATCAGCAGCGGGTCGATGTTGCCGCCGGAGAGCACCGCCACCACCGGCGCCTCGACCTCGACCACGCCGGCCAGCAACGCGGCCACGCCGACCGCGCCGGCCGGCTCCACCACCAGCTTGCCGCGCTCCAGCAGCATCAGCAGCGCCCGGGAGATGTCCTCCTCGGAGACCGTGACGATCTCGTCGACCAGCTTGCGGACGTGGGTGAAGGTGAGCTCGCCGGGCCGGCCGACCGCGATCCCGTCCGCGATCGTCGAGAACGACGACAGCCGGACCGGCTCGCCGGCCTTCAGCGAGGGCGGGAAAGCGGCGGCGGTAGCGGCCTGGACCCCGATCACCCGTACGTCCGGACGCAGCGCCTTGGCCACCACCGCGATCCCGGAGATGAGCCCCCCACCGCCGACCCCGGTGACGATGGTCTTCACGTCGGGGCACTGTTCGAGGATCTCCAGCGCCACGGTGCCCTGCCCGGCGATGACGTCCCGATGGTCGAACGGGTGGATCAGCACCGAGCCGGTCCGCTCGGCGTAGGTCTGCGCGGCGACCAGCGACTCGTCCACCGTGTTGCCGGCCAGCTCGACCTGGGCGCCGTAGCCCTTGGTGGCGGCCACCTTCGGAAGCGGCGCGTTCACCGGCATGAAGACGGTGGCGTGGGTGCCGACCAGGCCGGCGGCGAGCGCCACCCCCTGCGCGTGGTTGCCGGCGCTGGCGGCGACCACACCGCGTTCCCGTTCCTCGGCCGACAGCCGGGAGATCCGCACGTACGCGCCGCGCACCTTGTACGACCCGGCGCGCTGCAGGTTCTCGCACTTCAACCAGGCCGGCCCGCCCAGGGCGGCGCTGAGCGGTCGGGAGGGCTCCAGTGGGGTGGTACGGGTGACGCCGGCGAGCAGCTCCCGCGCGGCCTGTACGTCGGCGAGACCGACCAATTCCGTCATGACCCGATCGTGCCACCCGCCCCGTCCGGCACCGGCGGCGACGCCACGGTCGGGGCGGCCGGCATCTGGGGCGACGGCGCGATCACTGGCTCGCCGGCCGGCCCGACCCCGGCCGGGGCGGCGACCCATGCCGGAGCGCCCGGCCAGACCGTGGTGCCGCGGGCGATCCGCGCCTGCTGGGCGGCGGAGATCCGCAGGATCAGCGCGATCAGCGACGCGCCGGCGACCAGGCAGGCGAGTGCCGGGACCAGGTTCCGCAGCGCCGCCTCCTGGTAGTGGTCGGCGTAGCGCTGGAAGTCCTGCGGGGTGCGCGGCTCGGGCAGCAGCAGTTGGCGCTTCGCGGTGTCGAGGCTGGTGAACAGGTCCGCGACGCTGAAGACCAGCCAGCCCGCCCACCAGAGAGCCACCAGTCCCCGGGTGCGGCCGCGGCCGAGGCTGCCCCGGGCGATGTCGGCCATCACCTTGCAGGGGACCACGAGGCTGGCGAAGGGCACCCACCAGCCGGTGATCGCCCAGTGGGCGTTGAGATGCGGCCGAACGCCGGGGAAGGCGTCGGTGTTCTTCCGGGCCCGGAACATCCAGATCATGACCAGCACCGCGGTGGTCAGGTAGACCAGCAGGTACGGCACGTTGAGGAGGCCCTCCAGCACCGTGGCGCTCCGCAGCGGCTCCGCGTCGTCCGTTGTCCCGGCCCGCCGGGCCAGCACCGCGTCCACGGCCGGGAAGAGCGCCAGCAGCACGTACAGCAGCGTGGTCAGGCCAAGGCCGATCGCCGCGGCCAGCCCGAGTCCGCGTACGCCATAGGTGGCGATCCCCGGTGACAGGACCGAACCGTCGAGCGGCGTACCGCAGCGCTGGCAGTCGTCGAAGGCCGGGGAAGTCTCGTCCCCACAGGTCTGGCACCGCATCGTGTCCCCCGTGTGCGCGTAAGGTGCGCACACGTTAGTCGATCATGCGGCGGCCGGCGACCCCGTACCCACCCGCGGGTAGCCCGGGGCGTGCCGCTGCCACGGGGCCTGCATCTCGAACTGGCCGGCGATGCCGAGCAGCAGCAGCTCCGAGCCGGGTGGCCCGACCAGCTGCACGGCGACGGGCAGCCCGTCCGGACGCCGGCCGACCGGCACCACGATGGCGGGCAGGCCGGCGATGTTCCACGGCGCGGCGTACGGGGCGTACCGGATGTTGGCCTTCATGTTCGCCACCCAGGAGCGGCCCGACCAGCCGGCGGCCTCCGGCGGCGGGCCGGCCAGCGCCGGGGTGAGCAGCAGGTCGATCGAGTGGTCGCCGAAGAAGCTCACCGAGCGCTCGCGCCAGGCGGCCCGGTCGGCCTCCCGGACGTACCCGCGCCGCTGCGCCCACTCGCCGAGCGCGACGTGCCGGCGGCTGCGCCGCTGCAGGTCCCGCCGCTCCACCCCGGCGGCCTGCACGTCGGCGGCCGCCGCGGCGAACCAGGTGGCGATCCCCTTGAGGCCGAGCGCGGTCGGGTAGACCGGGTCGGCCGGCACGGTGTCGTGCCCGGCGGCGGCGAGCAGCCGGCCTGCGGCGGCGACCGCGTCCCGGTTGGGCGCGTCCGGCGAGACGCCGCGGACCGGCGAGCGCAGCGAGACGCCGACCCGCAGGCGCGACGGCGGGACCAGCTTTTCCTGGCGGCGGCCGGCCAGCACCTGGAAGCCGACGGCCGCGTCGGCGACCGTGCTGGTCAACACGCCGTGCTCGGCGAGGCCGAACCAGTCGTCCGCGCCGAGCTGGTAGGGGATCACGCCGCGGCCGGGCTTGAGCCCGACCAGACCGCAGCAGGCCGCCGGGATGCGGATCGACCCGAGGCCGTCGTTGCCGTGCGCCATCGGCACCAGGCCCGCGGCCACCGCGGCGGCGGCGCCGCCGGAGGAACCGCCGGGGGTGCGCCGGGGGTCCCACGGGTTGCGGGTCACCCCGGTCTCGTCGTCGGTGAGCGCCCAGAGGCCGAGTTCCGGCATCCGGGTCACCCCGAGGATCACCGCGCCCGCGCCGCGCAGCCGCCGGACCACCTCGTGGTCGGCCTCCGCCACGCCGGTACGCACCGCGGCCGACCCGTTCCAGGTGGGCAGGCCGGCGACGGGGGTGTTCTCCTTGACCGCGATCGGCACCCCGGCCAGCGGGAGGTTGGCCAGGTCCTCCTGCTCGTCGACCTTCTCCGCCTCGGTGATCGCCTCCCCGCCGCGTACCGCGCGGAACGCGGCGAGGTCGGCGTCAGCCCGGGCGATGTGGTCCAGGTGGTCGGCGACGACCTGGGTGGCGGAGACGTCGCCCCGGCGTACGCCCCGGGCGATCTGTTTGGCGGTCGCCCCCACCCAGGTCGGCATGATGTCCTGCACGGCCACCCTCCCAGCGGTCAGCCCAACGCCTGCTCCAGATCGGCGAGCAGGTCGTCGACCGTCTCGATGCCGACAGACAGTCGCACGAGATCGCCGGGAACTTCAAGCGGCGAGCCGGCAGCACTTGCGTGTGTCATCCGGCCCGGGTGCTCGATCAGGGATTCCACGCCACCGAGCGACTCGGCGAGCACGAAGAGCTTCGCCCGGTTGCAGACCTCGACGGCCTGCTCCTCGCCACCGGCGGCCCGGAAGGAGATCATTCCGCCGAAGCGGCGCATCTGCTTGGCGGCCACCTCGTGACCCGGGTGCGCGGGCAGGCCCGGGTAGATCACCTGGCCGACCTTGGCGTGCCCGTCCAGGTACGCGGCGATCCGCTCGGCGTTGTCGCAGTGCCGGTCCATCCGGACCCCGAGGGTCTTGATGCCGCGCAGGGTGAGCCAGGCGTCGAACGGGCCGTTGATCGCGCCCATCGCGTTCTGGTGGTAGCGCAGCCCGTCGCCGAGCCCGGCGTCGGCGGCGACCAGCGCGCCACCGACCACGTCGGAGTGCCCGCCGATGTACTTCGTGGTCGAGTGGACCACCACGTCGGCGCCGTGCGCGATCGGTTGCTGCAGGTACGGCGAGGCGAACGTGTTGTCGACCACCAGCAGCGCGTTGGCGTCGTGCGCGACGGCGGCCAGGGTGGCGATGTCGGCGATGCCGAGCAGCGGGTTGGTCGGCGTCTCCACCCAGACGATCTTCGTGGTGCCGGGGCGGATCGCGGCCCGCACCGCGTCCGGGTCGGAGACCCGGGCCGGCGTGAAGTCCAGCCCCCAGCGCTCGGCGACCTTGGCGAAGAGCCGGTACGTGCCGCCGTACGCGTCGTCGGGTATCACCACGTGGTCGCCCGGCTTGCAGACGGTACGTAGCAGGGTGTCCTCGGCGGCCAGGCCGCTGGCGAAGGCGAGCCCGACCGGCCCGCCCTCCAGCGCGGCCAGGCACTCCTGGAGCGCGTCCCGGGTGGGGTTGCCGGAACGGCTGTATTCGTAGCCCTGCCGGGGCGCGCCGACGGCGTCCTGGGCGTAGGTGCTGGTCTGGTAGATCGGTGGGATCACCGCGCCGGTGCGGGCCTCGGGGTCCTGGCCGGCGTGGATGGCGAGCGTCTCAAAGCCGTGACTCATTCCCGAGACGTTAGTCCGCCGGTGCGCCTGCCCGGGCGGAACCCGCCCGGCGCCACGTCGCCGGTCGCCCACGCGGTCCGTGGCGGGCGCCGGCCCACCGCATGGCGGCGCCCGGAGGGCGGCCGCACGGTGCCGGTAATAGCCTGGCGCGATGAGCGGGTGCGTGTTCTGCGGGATCGTGGCGGGCGAGGTGCCCGCGTTCACCGTCGCCGACGGGCCGGACGGGGTGGCGTTCCTGGACACCCGGCCGGTGTTCAAGGGGCACGTGCTGGTGGTGCCGCGGGCCCACCTGGTCACCCTGACCGACCTGCCGGCGGAGGCGCTGGTCGGCTACTTCGGCCTCGTGCAGCGGTTGGCCCTGGCGGTGGAGACCGGCCTGGGGGCCGGTGGGACGTTCGTGGCGATGAACAACAAGGTGTCCCAGTCGGTGCCGCACCTGCACGCCCACGTGGTGCCCCGGACCAAGGGGGACGGCCTGCGCGGCTTCTTCTGGCCCCGGACCCGCTACACCGACGACGCGGAGGCCGAGGGCTTCGCCCGGCGGCTCACCGAGGCCCTGCCGGCCTGACGGGCAACTGGGCGGGTAAGAAAGTTGGGCCCGCGGGCGTTGCATGCGGGGAATAGGTACGAGAGGAGTTCCACCGTGTTCCTTCGCCGCATGAAGGCCGAGCTGCCCACCCCCGACCAGGCCCTGCCGGGCCGGCCGATCGCGATGCCGATCGGTGACCGGCACGAGGTGCTCCCGTCCTCGCTGAAGGGCCCGTTCCCGGAGGGCTCGCAGGTCGCCGTCTTCGGAATGGGCTGTTTCTGGGGTGCCGAGCGGTTGTTCTGGACCCTGCCCGGTGTGATCACCACGTCGGCCGGTTACGCGGGTGGCGTCACGCCGAACCCGACGTACGAGGAGGTCTGCTCGGGAATGACCGGGCACGTCGAGGCGGTCCAGGTGGTCTACGACCCCACGAAGATCAGCTACGAGGACCTGCTCAAGGTCTTCTGGGAGAACCACGACCCGACGCAGGGCATGCGCCAGGGCAACGACGTCGGTACGCAGTACCGCTCGGCGATCTACACCACCACCGAGGACCAGCTCGCCACCGCGCAGGCCTCCCGGGACGCGTTCGCGCCGATCGTGGCGCGGGCCGGCAAGGGTGAGATCACCACGGAGCTCGCCCCGCTCGGTGACTACTACTTCGCCGAGGACTACCACCAGCAGTACCTGGCCCCGACCAAGAACCCGAACGGGTACTGCACCCACGGCCCGAACGGCATGACCTGCCCCGTCGGCGTCGCCCGGGTGCCGTCCGACCTTCACTAGTCCGCACCACCGCTCCCCTGCCAACATCGACGTGGAAATTTCCGGCCTGAGGTGTCGTATCCGCCCGGCGCCGTTCGTAGCGAAGATGGAGGCGGACAAAGGTCCGCCCGAGTCGAGGGAGCAGACATGGCCGAGTACCTCATCTACTTCAACCAGCAGTGGGTGGGTGACCACACTGAGGAGTGGTTTCGCGGGCGCGGCCCACTCGCCGCGGCGGTCGTGGACGAGATCAAGGCAGCCGGGGCGTACGTGTTCGCCGGGGGCCTGGAAGTGGACGGCCCCGTCGTCAGTGCCGACGCCACGAGCGGCACAGTGATGTTCACCGACGGGCCCTACGTCGAAACCAAGGAGTGGCTGGGCGGGCTGACCGTGGTGGACGTGGCCGACGAGGAAACGGCCCGAATGTGGGCCGGCAAGCTCGCGGAAGCATGCGGCTGGCCCCAGGAGGTCCGACGGTTCGGCCGCGCCCCGCAACCCGGTGACGAGTGAGTGGGGAGTCGGCGGTCCCAGCTGCGAAGTACTACACCCCACGCCAGAGTCCAAGAACCCGAACGGGTACTGCACCCACGGCCCGAGCGGGCTGAGCTGCCCGGTCGGCGTGGCGCGTACCGCCGGCTGATCGACCTGATGTCCGGTTCCGGGCCTGCGGTGTTTGTCACACCGCGGGCCCGGGCCGATTCGGGCACCCCGCCGACCGCCGGCAGGAATGTCGGCGCTGACAGCGACCCCGCAAGCAGGTGGCGCGCATTTTAGCAAACACGTAACGCTGCGGACATCAGCTCAACGGGCGAGGTGCGGCCACCTCTGGCAGCATTGCCTGCCATGTGCGGACTGGCTGGGGAGTTCCGTCGTGACGGCTCACGCGCCGACGTGGCGGCGGTGGAGCGCATGGCGGCGACGATGAGCGACCGGGGACCCGACGACAGCGGCGTCTGGTCGCAGGGCCCCACGGCCCTCGGCCATCGCCGCCTGAAGATCATCGACCTCTCCGCGGCGAGCGGCCAGCCGCTGGTCGACGCCGCCTCCGGGCTGACCGGCGTCTTCAACGGCTGCATCTACAACTACCGCGAGCTGCGCGCGGAACTGCAGGCCAAGGGCCACCGCTTCTTCTCCGCCGGGGACAGCGAGGTCGTGGTCAAGGCGTACGCCGAGTGGGGGCTCGACTTCGTCGACCACCTGATCGGCATGTTCGCCGTGGCGATCAGCGAGCGGGACAGCGGCCGGCTGGTGCTGGCCCGGGACCGGCTCGGCATCAAGCCGCTCTACCTGGCCGAGACGCCCGGCGTGGTGCGCTTCGCCAGCACCCTGCCGGCGCTGCTGGCCGGCGGCGGGATCGACACCTCGATCGACCCGGTGGCCCTCGCCCACTACCTGAGCTTCCACAGCATCGTGCCGCCGCCGCGGACCATCCTGCGCGGCGTCACCAAGCTGCCCCCGGCCACCGTGCGGGTGTACGAGCCGGACGGCTCCACCCGCGAGCAGGTCTACTGGGACCCGGCGTTCACCCTGGCCGCCGAGCGGGCCGACTGGTCCGAGCGGGACTGGCAGGACGCGCTGCTGGAGTCGCTGACCACCGCGGTGCGCCGCCGGATGGTCGCCGACGTGCCGGTCGGCGTGCTGCTCTCCGGCGGCCTCGACTCCAGCCTGGTGGTCGCGCTGCTCGCCGGCGAGGGGCAGTCCGGGCTCTCCACCTTCTCCATCGGCTTCGACGCCGTCGGCGGCCGGGAGGGCGACGAGTTCGTCTACTCCGACCTGGTGGCGAAGACCTTCGGCACCGACCACCACCAGATCAAGGTGCCCACCGGTGACCTGCTGCCGCCGCTGGAGGCCGCCGTCGCGGCGATGAGCGAGCCGATGGTCAGCCACGACTGCGTCGCGTTCTACCTGCTCAGCCAGGAGGTGGCCCGGCACGTCACGGTGGTCCAGTCCGGCCAGGGCGCGGACGAGATCCTGGGCGGCTACCACTGGTACCCGCCGCTGGCCGGGGCCGACCGGGAGCAGGCGCTCGAGACGTACGCGAAGGCGTTCTTCGACCGGGACGCTGCCGGTCTGGCCCGGGTCCTCGATCCGGCGTGGCTGGCCGACGGCGACCCGGCGCGGGAGTTCGTCGCCGCGCACCTGGGCCGGCCCGGCGCGCAGACCGCGGTCGACGCGGGCCTGCGGATCGACACCCAGATCATGCTCACCGACGACCCGGTGAAGCGGGTCGACAACATGACCATGGCGCACGGGCTGGAGGCCCGCGTGCCGTTCCTCGACCACGAGTTCGTGGAGCTGGCCGCGAGCTGCCCGCCGGAGCTGAAGCTGGCCCAGGGCGGCAAGGGCGTGCTCAAGGAGATCGGCCGTCGGGTCCTCCCGCACGAGGTCATCGACCGGCCCAAGGGTTACTTCCCGGTGCCGGGCCTCACCCACCTCGAGGGCAAGCTCCTCGACCGGGTACGCGACGCGCTCTCCGCCCCCGAGGCCCGCCGCCGTGACCTGTTCCGCGCCGACTACGTCGACGCACTGCTCGCCGACCCGAACGCCGAACTGACCCCGTTGAACGGAAACAAGCTGTGGCAGCTGGGACTCCTGGAAATGTGGCTCCAGAGCCACGGAATCGACTGCCCGTGACGGACACCCTCGCGACCGGGACGGCCCGGACCGACCGGGGACGGGTGCTGGGCCGCCGCCGGGAACGGGTCGGCCCGGGCGGCGACCCGGTGGCGCCCGGCACGACCGAGCCGGCGACCCCCGCCGACGACGCCGGCGTGGTGCTGGACTGCGGCTGGGGCCGGCTGGTCTTAGGTCAGACCTTCGGCGACCAGGCGGCGGTGGCCGCGGTGCTCCGCTCGGAGGCCGCCGGCGCCCGGGACATCTGCATCTACCTGCGCGACCCGCACGTGCTGGTCTCCCGGCTGCCGGACGAGCTCTTCATCGACCCGTCGCTGGCCTACCGGCTGCCGCTGGGCGACCGGCGGCCGGCGGCCACCGACTCCGGCGGTGAGATCCCCGGGGTGATGATCCGGCCGCTGCGGGACGCCGCGGACGCCGACGCGGTGAACCGGATCTACGCCCGCAACGGCATGGTCACCGCCCCGGTCGAGGTGCTGGTCGACAACGCCGGCACCGACCGCTTCCTGCACCTGGTCGCCGAGGCGGCCACCGGGGAGATCGTCGGCACCATCACCGGCGTCGACCACGTGGCGGTCTTCGCCGACCCGGAGAACGGCGCCAGCCTCTGGTGCCTGACGGTGGACTTCAACCACGCGCCGCCCGGCACCGGCCAGGCGCTGCTGTCCGAACTGGCCGACCGGCTCGACGAGCGAGGACGCGCCTTCGTCGACCTGTCGGTGCTCGCCGAGAACTCGGGCGCGATCCGGCTCTACGAGCGGCTGGGCTTCCACCGCACCGGCACGCTCTGCGTGAAGCGGAAGAACCCGATCAACGAACGGCTCTTCCTGCCCGCCACCCCCGAGGGGTACGACGACCTCAACCCGTACGCGAAGATCGTCGCCGACGAGGCGATGCGGCGCGGCATCCGGGTGGAGGTCACCGACCCGCGCTGGGGTGAGCTGCGGCTGACCAACGGCGGCCGGACCGTCCACACCCGGGAGTCGCTGTCGGAGCTGACCTCGGCGGTGGCGATGAGCCGCTGCGACGACAAGCGGGTCACCCGGCGCATCCTCACCGAGGCCGGCCTGTCGGTGCCGCGCGGCCGGACCGCGACCGGTGAGCCGGACGACCTGGCCTTCCTGGCGGACCTCGGCCCGGCGGTGGTCAAGCCGGCCCGGGGCGAGCAGGGCAACGGCATCACCATCGGGGTCCGCACCGCCGAGGCGCTGACCGCCGCGGTGGAGCTGGCCCGCCGGTTCTGCCCGGACGTGCTGATCGAGGAGCTGCGGTCCGGCGAGGACCTGCGGGTCATCGTCATCGACCACGAGGTGGTGGCCGCCGCGGTCCGCCGCCCCGCCCAGATCACCGGCGACGGGGTGCACGACGTCACCGAGCTGGTCGAGCGGCAGAGCCGGCGCCGGGCCGCCGCCACCGGCGGCGAGTCCCGCATCCCGATCGACGACATGACCCGCGAGGTGATCGCGGAGGCCGGCCACCGGATGCACGACGTGCTCCCCGAGGGCCAGGTGCTCGCCGTCCGCCGGACCGCCAACCTGCACACCGGCGGCACCATCCACGACGTCACCGCCGAACTGCACCCGGCCATCGCCGAGGCGTGCGTGGCGGCCAGCCGGGCGCTGGACATCCCGGTCACCGGGCTGGACCTGCTGGTGCCCGCCCCGGACCGGCCGGAACACGTCTTCATCGAGGCGAACGAGCGGCCCGGCCTGGCCAACCACGAGCCGCAGCCGACCGCCGAGCGCTTCGTGGACCTGCTCTTCCCCGGCACCAGGGCACCGCAGCGGCTGTGGTCGCCGGCCGGAGCGGCGGGTGCCGCGTGAGTCCGAAACCGCTGGAGCTCGACCTCGACTACCTCCGCCAGGTGTTGGTGGAGCTGCTGGAGATCCCCAGCCCGTCGGGGCGTACCGACCACATCCAGCAGTACGTCGGGGAACGTCTCTCCGCGCTCGGCATCTCCTCCACGCTGACCCGGCGCGGAGCGCTGAGCGCCTGCCTGTCCGGTCCCCGGGAGACCGGCGCCGACCGGGCGATCGTGGTGCACACCGACACCATCGGCGGCATGGTGAAGCGGCTGAAGGAGAACGGCCGGCTGGAGCTGAAGACCATCGGCACGCACAGCGCCCGCTTCGCCGAGGGCGCACACATCCGGATCTTCACCGACGACCTGGACCGGGTGATCACCGGCCAGGTGCTTCCGCTCAAGGCCAGCGGGCACCGCTACAACGACGGCGTCGACCTCCAGGGCGTCGGCTGGGAGCACGTCGAGGTCCGGGTGGACGAGCCGGTGACGGACATCGCCGGGCTGCGGGCGCTCGGCATCGACGCCGGGGACTTCGTGGCGTTCCTGCCCAACCCGATGATCACCCCCAGCGGGTACGTGAAGTCCCGGCACCTGGACGACAAGGCGGGCGTGGCCGCGGTGCTCACCGCGTTCAAGGCGATGGTCGACGCGGGGATCACCCCGGCGGTCACCGCGCACCTGCTGGTCACCGTCACCGAGGAGATCGGCCACGGTGCCAGCCACGGCCTCGACCCGGACGTCGCGGAGATCGTCTCGGTGGACGCCGCGGTGGTCGCCCCCGGGCAGCAGTCCCGGGAGGACGCGGCGACCCTCGCCATGGGCGACGGGGTCGGTCCGTTCGACTACCACCTGACCCGCAACCTGGCGTCGATCGCCAAGGAGCACGGCATCGACCTGGTCCGGGACGTCTTCGAGTACTACCGCTCCGACGTGGCGGCGGCGGTCGAGGCTGGCGCGCACGCCCGCGTGGCGCTGCTCGGCTTCGGCGTGGACGCCACCCACGGCCACGAGCGCACCCACCTCGACGGCCTGCGCCACCTCACCCAGCTGCTCTGCCTCTACCTCCAGAGCGACCTGGTCTTCCCCGAGTGGGACGCCGAGCCGGCGGGCGAGCTGGCCGACTTCCCGTCGCTGACCGTCCAGCCGGCGTCCGAGGACGGCCCGCGCGAGGGCCCGATCGGCCTCGACTGACTGTGAGCACCCGGGTCCACCAGACAGTTCCCGGCGGGGTCTGTGATCGAAATCCGTTGCCGGGCCACCGGAAAAGTGGATAGCGTGGCGGTACACGGGAAAGGAGGTGGTCCAGACTTGTATAGCAATCGGACTCGTGAGGTGGCTGTCCGCTAGCCGCTGTCCTCGACAGTGAAATCCCGTCCGCCGCGAGGCGGGCAGCATGGCACCATCGTCGAGACCGTGTGGCAGCGGTGCGGCGAAACCACGACAGCCACCCGACCCCCGGGGTGCCGGCCCAGTCCAGCCGGCCCGCGCGCGAGCGCGGAAGCCCCGGGGGTCGCTTCATGTCCGGCGGAGCCGGACCGGTCACTCAGCCGCCGGAGGTCAGGACCGTGTCGATGCGCGAGCTGGTGGTGCTCGGCACTGCCAGCCAGACACCCACCCGGCAGCGCAACCACAACGGCTACCTGCTCCGCTGGGACGACGAGGTGCTCCTCTTCGACCCTGGCGAGGGCAGCCAACGGCAGATGCTGCACACCGGGACCTCCGCCACCGACCTGACCCGGATCTGCGTCACCCACTTCCACGGCGACCACTGCCTCGGCCTGCCCGGCATGATCCAGCGGCTCTCCCTGGACCGGGTGCCGCACCCGGTGGCCGTGCACTTCCCCGCCGGGGGCGCCGAATACTTCGCCCGGCTACGCCACGCCAGCTCCTTCTATGAGACCGCGGAACTGACGGTCGAGCCGATCGAGGCGGACGGGCAGCGGATCACCCTGGGCATCGGCACTCTGGAGGCCCGCCGGCTGCGGCACCCGATCGAGACGTACGGGTACCGGCTGCTCGAGCCGGACGGCTGCCGGATGCTGCCGGAGAAGCTGGCCGCGTACGGCATCGCCGGGCCGGCGGTCGGGGAGCTGCTCCGCGTCGGCCACCTCGACCTCGACGGGCGCCGTGTCACCCGGGACGAGGTGAGCGTCACCCGACCCGGGCAGCGGTTCGCCTTCGTGATGGACACCGGGCTCTGCGACGGGGTGTACGCCCTCGCCGAGCACGCCGACCTGCTGGTCATCGAGTCGACGTTCCTGGAGTCGGAGGCCGCGCTCGCCGCCGAGGTCGGGCACCTGACCGCGGCGCAGGCCGCGCGGGTGGCGGCCGAGTCGGGGGTACGCACCCTGGTGCTCACCCACTTCTCCCAGCGGTACGCGGACCCCCGCCGCTTCGCCGACGAGGCCCGGACGCACTTCGCCGGGGACCTCGTCGTCGCCGAGGACCTGATGACCGTGCCGGTCCCGCCCCGGCGGGTAGCCTCGGCCGGATGACCGTCACCCTGCGCCCCGCCACCGTCGACGACCTGATGCCGGTGGGCGCCCTGCACCAGCGGTCGCGGGTGGCGGCGTACTCGTCGTTCCTGCCGCCGGAGGCGCTGGCCGACCCGACGCCGGAGGCGATGGGGCGGTACTGGGTGGAACGGTGGACCTGGGAGCGGGACGACCGCCGGATGACCGTCGCCGAACGCGACGGCCGGCTGGTCGGCTTCAGCTACCTCGGCCCGGACGACGAGGGCGACCCGGCGACCGGCCTGCTCAACGCCATTCACCTCGACCCGGACGAGCGGGGCCGGGGCACCGGCCGCGCGCTGATGGTGGACGCGCTTGCGGCCATGCGTGGCCGTGGCTGGTCCCGGGGGGTCCTCTGGGTGCTCCGGGAGAACTCCCAGGCCCGCGCCTTCTACGAGCGCGGCGGCTGGACGCCCACCGGGGTGGAACGGGACGAACACGTCGGCCCCGCCCGCACCCGCCAGCTCCGCTACGAACGCCCGCTCTGACCGCCACCGCCGCCCCGGCCAAGGCCCGATGGTGCCCTCCGTCGGGCGGCCGTTCGCTCTCAGCGGATCGGGGCATGCCCGTCGATCCGGCCGCGTTGCCCTCGTCATGGACACCGAGCACACCGAGCACATCGAGCGGGCGGAGGACGCCGCCCTCGACGCGTACTCCCGGGTGGTGACCGGCGTGGCCGCCGGGGTACTGCCCAGCGTGGCCGCGCTGTCGGTCCGGACCGCGCGCGGCGCGGGCGCCGGCTCCGCGGTCACCATCGGGCCGGACGGCCTGCTGCTGACCAGCGCGCACGTCGTGCAGGGCGCCGGGCATGGCTCGGCGGCCTTCGGCGACGGCACCGAGACCCGGTTCCGGGTGGTCGGCGCCGACCCGCTGTCGGACCTGGCGGTGCTGCGGGCCGAGCAGGCGACGGTGCCGCCGGTGACGCTGGGCGATGCGGACGGCCTGCGGATCGGCCAGCTCGTGGTGGCGGTCGGCAACCCGATGGGACTGGCCGGGTCGGTCACCGCCGGGGTGGTCTCCGGCCTGGGCCGGTCCCTGCCCGCCCGGGACGGGCGGCTGATCCGGCTGATCGAGGACGTCATCCAGACCGACGCCGCACTCAACCCGGGCAACTCCGGCGGCGCGCTGGCCGACTCGGCCGGCCGGGTGGTCGGGGTGAACACCGCCGTCGCCGGGTACGGCCTCGGACTGGCCGTACCGATCAACCCCACTACCCGGCAGATCATCGCCGACCTGACCACCACCGGTCGGGTCCGCCGGGCCTGGCTGGGCGTCGCCGGGGCGCCCGTTCCGCTGCCGCCGGAGATCACCGAACGGACCGGGCAGCGACGCGGCCTGCGGGTGGTCGAGGTGGTGCCGGGCAGCCCCGCCGGGGTGGCCGGGATCTACCTGGGGGACATCATCGTCTCGGCCGGTGGCCGGTCGGTCCAGGACGGCCAGGGCCTGCAACGGCTGATGCTCGGCCCGGCCATCGGCACCCGGCTGGCGGTCACCCTGCTGCGCAAGGGCGCCTTCGTCGACGTGGTCGCCGTCCCCACCGAACTGGCCCGGTGAACGGGTCCCGCCGTCGGGCGGGACCCGCGCACCGGCGGGTCAGCGGGCGCCGAGGTGGGCGAGCAGGTCCTGCCGGGTGAGCACGCCCTTCGGCTTGCCGTCGACCAGCACCAGCGCGGCGTCGGACTTCTCCAACAGGCCGACCGCCTCGCTCACCGGCTGGCCCCCACCGATCATCGGCAGCGGCTCGGCCATGTGCCGCTCGATGGTGTCGTGCAGGTGCGCCTGGCCGGTGAAGAGCGCGTCGAGCAGGTCCTTCTCGGCGATCGAGCCGGCCACCTCGCCGGTCACCACCGGCGGCTCGGCCTTCAGCACCGGGAGCTGGGAGACGCCGTACTCGCGCATGTAGTCGATCGCGTCGCGGACCGTCTCGGTCGGGTGGACGTGCACCAGCTCGGGCAGGCCGCCCGGCTTGCTGGCCAGCGCGTCGGCGACGGTCGGCTCGGTGCCGGAGTTGTCCAGGAAGCCGTACCGGGCCATCCACTTGTCGTTGAAGATCTTCGACAGGTAACCCCGGCCGCTGTCCGGCAGCAGCACCACGATCACGTCGTCCGGGCGGGCCTTCCGGGCCACCTCCAGCGCGGCCACCACGGCCATCCCGCAGGAGCCGCCGACCAGCAGGCCCTCCTCGCGGGCCAGCCGCCGGGTCATCTCGAAGGACTCCTTGTCGGAGACCTCCACGATCTCGTCGGTGACGCCCCGGTCGTACGTCTCCGGCCAGAAGTCCTCGCCGACGCCCTCGACCAGGTACGGCCGGCCGGTGCCGCCGGAGTAGACCGAGCCCTCCGGGTCCGCCCCGACGACCTTGACCCGCCCCTCGGAGGCCTCCTTGAGGTAGCGGCCGATGCCCGAGATGGTGCCGCCGGTGCCGACGCCCGCCACGAAGTGGGTGATCTCCCCCTCCGTCTGCCTCCACAACTCCGGGCCGGTGGTCTCGTAGTGCGAGCGCGGGTTCGCCGGGTTGCTGTACTGGTTGGGCTTCCAGGCGCCGGGGATCTCCCGGGCCAGCCGGTCGGAGACGTTGTAGTAGGAGCGCGGGTCCTCCGGCGCGACGGCGGTCGGGCAGACCACCACCTCGGCGCCGTACGCGCGCAGCACGTCCTGCTTGTCCTGGCTGACCTTGTCCGGGCAGACGAAGACGCACCGGTAGCCCTTGAGCTGGGCCACCAGGGCCAGGCCGACGCCCGTGTTGCCGCTGGTCGGCTCGACGATGGTGCCGCCGGGCTTCAGGATGCCCGCAGCCTCGGCGTCCTCCACCATCCGCAGCGCGATCCGGTCCTTGACCGACCCGCCCGGGTTGACGTACTCCACCTTCGCCAGCACCGTCGCCTGGATGCCCTCGGTGACGTTGCGCAGCCGTACCAGCGGGGTGTTGCCGATCAGCTCGACGACGTTGTCGTAGTACTGCACCTCGTTGTGCCCTTCGTTGCGGCGCCGGCGACCGCGGCCGGGGCAGACGTATTTCTCGACGCCCAGGGTACGTGCCGTCAGGGCGTCACATGCCCGGGGATGACGGAGCTGCGACGCGCCTCCCACTCCAGGAAGCGCTCGGTCTCCGACAGCACGCTGCCGGCCAGCCAGGTGACCATCACCGCGTCGTCCACCAACCCGAAGATGGTCAGGAACAGCTCCGGGACCACGTCGACCGGGGAGACCACGTAGGCCGTCGCCGCGGTCATCATCGCCAGTCGCAGGCCCCCGTCGTACTCGCCCCGGGCGGTCGCCCTGATCATCCGGGGCAGCGCGGCCAGCCGCTCGCCCATCGACGGCCCACCCCGCGCGCCCGCCATCAGCGCCCGGGCCAGCGCGGTGAACGCCGCGCTCCGCTTCAACGTCTTCCCCATCGTCTGAGCCCCTTTCCGCTCGACCAGCGTGCCGCCCGGGCGCAAGCCCGCGCCACCCGCCGGCCGGACCGTCGGTCGGCGGCCCTGCGGCAGGAGGTACCCAGAACGGTCGTCTCCCAGCCATGAACCAGCCGTCACGTGGAGAGCGGGTGTCGGGCCGGCGCGATAATGTCGGCTCATGGGGGACGCTGGTTCCGTCGTACCGGCCGGCTGGCAGCGCGCCCGGCGGATCGCCCGGGTGGCGGCGATCGGCACGGGCGCCACGGTGGCGGCCACCGTGGCGACTGGTGGGGTGCTGCTTGGCCAGGCCCGCCAGGCCCGGCGGACCATCCCGATGGCCGAGGCGCCCCCGCCACGCTGCGACGGGACGTACGGCGCGAAGTTTCCCGGCCCGCCGATGACCATGGTGATCCTCGGCGACTCCTCCGCCGCCGGCTACGGCGTGCACCGCCGCCGGGAGACCCCCGGCGCCCTGCTGGCCACCGGGCTGTCCCGTCGACTGCGCCGGCCGGTACGGCTGCACCGGTACGCCGTGGTGGGCTCCCTGTCGGTCGGTCTCAGGCCGCAGGTCGAGTCGGCCCTGGAGGTCGAGCCGGACATCGCGGTGATTCTGATCGGCGGCAACGACGTCACCAACCGCACCCCGCCGCCGCTGGCCGTCCGCTACCTGGTCGACGCGGTCCGCGCGCTGCGGGCGGCCGGCTGCGAGGTCGTCGTCGGCACCTGCCCCGACCTGGGCGCGATCCGACCCATCCAGCCGCCGCTGCGCTGGCTGGCCCGACGCTGGAGCCGGCAGCTGGCCGCCGCTCAGACGGTGGCGGTGGTCGAGGCGGGCGGTCGGACGGTCTCCCTGGGCGACATGCTGGGTCCCCGGTTCGCCGCCGAGCCAACCCGGATGTTCGCCTGGGACCGGTTCCACCCGTCCGCCGAGGGGTACGCGGTGGCCGCGGCGGCGCTCCTGCCCACCGTGCTCTCCGCGCTCGGCGCCGGCCAGGAACGCCGGGCGACGGCCGCCCGCGGCGAAGGCGTACGGTCGCTGCCGGAGGCGGCCCACGAGGCGGCCCGGTACGCCGGCACCGAGGTCAGCGGCACCCTGGTTCGGGGCCGGGACCGGGGGCCGGGCGGCCGCTGGGCGCAGCTGCGCAGGCGGGCCTTCTTCGCCGTCGGCGCGGTGCCGCAACCCGGTCCCGCCGCCGACTCCCCAACACTGGAGGGACTGGCATGACCGAGCACAACGAGCTCGCGTTCCGGCTGGGTCGGGCCGCGGCGCTCTCGCTGGTCGCCGGGACGATGGGCGGGGCCGCCGTCCTCGCCGGCCAGGCCATCGCCGCCCGCAACCGCCGGTACGCCCAGCCGGAGCTGGGCCTCGCCCTGCGCGCCACGGTCGGCCGGGTGGGCGCCCCGCCGCTGCGGCTGGTGCTGCTCGGCGACTCCTCGGCGCTCGGCGTCGGGGTGGAACGCTTCGAGGAGACCGTGGGCGGGCAGCTGGCCCATCTGCTCGCGGCGGGCCCGACCGGCCGGCAGGTGCACCTCTCCAGCGTCGGCGTCGCCGGCTCCCGCTCGACGGACCTGGCCACCCAGGTGGCTCGGGCGATGCTCGGCGAGCGCCCCGACGTGGCGTTGATCCTGGTCGGGGCCAACGACGCCACGGCGATGGCCCGACCGGCCGACGCGGCGGCCTACCTCGGCTCGGCGGTGCGCCGGCTCCGCGAGGCGCACGTCGAGGTGGTCGTGGGCACCTGCCCCGATCTCGGCGCGGTCCGCGCGGTCGCCGCCCCGCTGCGGCAGGTGCTCGGCTGGTCCGGGCGGCGGGTCGCCCGCGCCCAGACGACGGCCGTGCTCGACGCGGGCGGCAGCGTGGTCGACCTGGCCACCGAGACCGGGCCGGTGTTCCGGGCGGACGCCGGGACGCTCTGCCACGACGGCTACCACCCCTCCGCCGACGGCTACCGGGTCTGGGCGCACGCCCTCCTGCCGGCCGTCTCCGCTGCCGCGGCGGTCGCCTCCCGCCACCACTGACCCGCTCCGGCGCGGGTGACATTTCCCGCTGGGCGGGCTGCTTCCGCGTTAAGTTACCCGCGGGTTAACGTTGGTTCATGCCGATTGAGTCGTCCCGCGACGCCGTCATCGTCGCCACCGCCCGGTCCCCCATCGGCCGCGCGTTCAAGGGTTCGCTGCGTGACGTCCGCCCGGACGACCTCGCCGCGACCATCGTCCAGGCCGCCCTGGCCAAGGTTCCCGGGCTCGACCCGACCGAGATCGACGATCTCTACCTGGGCTGCGGCCTGCCCGGCGGCGAGCAGGGCTTCAACATGGCCCGGGTGGTCGCCACCCTGATGGGCCTCGACGGCCTGCCCGGCGCCACCCTGACCCGCTACTGCGCCTCCTCGTTGCAGACCACCCGGATGGCGATGCACGCGATCCGGGCCGGCGAGGGCGACGCCTTCATCTCCGCCGGCGTCGAGATGGTCTCCCGGTACGCCCGCGGCAACTCCGACACCCTGCCGCCGGAGGCCCAGGCGCTGGTCGGCGGCGGCTGGGAGAACCCGCGCTTCGCGGCGGCGCACGAGCGGTCGAAGGCCCGCGCGCAGGGCGGCGCCGAGGTGTGGACCGACCCGCGGGAGGACGGCGAACTCCCCGACATCTACCTGTCCATGGGGCAGACCGCGGAGAACCTCGCCCAGGTGTACGACATCACCCGCGAGGACATGGACGCCTTCGGCGTGCGCAGCCAGAACCTGGCCGAGAAGGGGATCGCCGACGGCTTCTGGGCCCGGGAGATCACCCCCGTCACCACGCCGGGCGGCACGGTGGTGAACGCCGACGACGGCCCGCGCGCCGGGGTGACCCTGGAGGCGGTCGCCGGCCTGAAGCCGGTCTTCCGCCCGGACGGCCGGATCACCGCCGGCAACTGCTGCCCGCTCAACGACGGCGCCGCCGCCGTGGTGATCATGGGCGCCCAGCGGGCCAAGGACCTCGGGCTCACCCCGTTGGCCCGGATCGTGTCGACCGGCGTCACCGCGCTGTCGCCGGAGATCATGGGCCTCGGCCCCGTCGAGGCCTCCAAGCAGGCCCTGAAGCGCGCCGGAATGACCATCGACGACGTCGACCTGGTCGAGATCAACGAGGCGTTCGCCGCCCAGGTGATCCCCTCCTACCGGCAGCTCGGCATCCCAGAGGAGAAGCTGAACGTGATGGGCGGCGCGATCGCCGTCGGCCACCCGTTCGGCATGACCGGCGCCCGGATCACCGGCACCCTGCTCAACGCCCTGGAGTGGCACGACAAGACCATCGGTCTGGAGACCATGTGCGTCGGCGGCGGCCAGGGCATGGCGATGGTGCTCGAACGGCTGAGCTGAGGCCCGATTCGACGCTCCCGTGCCCGGGTACCGGTCCTTCATGGCGACGGTCGTGGAACGGGAGCGGAAGTACTCCGCGGACGAGGGATTCCGGCTGCCGGACCTGACGGGGTGCGGTGGCGTCACGACCACGTCGGACGCCACCGCCCTCGATCTCGACGCGGTCTACCTGGACACCGCCGACCTCCGGCTGGCCCGCAGCGGCTTCGCGCTGCGCAGGCGTACCGGCGGGCACGACGCGGGCTGGCACCTGAAGGTCGGGGCGGCCGGCGGCGACCGGACCGAGTACCAGTTCCCGGCCGGGGCCGACGACGTGGACCCGCCGGCGGAGCTGGTCGGGCTGTTCCGGGCCGCCTCCCGGGGCCGGCCCGTCGCCCCGGCGGCGAGGATCACCACCCACCGGATCGAGCGCCGGCTGCGCGACGAGCGGGGCCGGGTGCTGGCGGAGGTCGCTGAGGACACCGTCGAGGGACGCGACCTGGTCACCGGCGAGCGGCAGGCCTGGCAGGAGATCGAGGTCGAACTGGTCGACGGCGACGACGCGCTGCTCGACGCGGTGGACGCCCGGCTGCGCGCGGCCGGCGCCCGCCCGGTCCCGGTCTCCAAGTCGCACCGGGCGCTGGCCACCCGGCTCGCCGTCCCGCTGGCGACCCCCGATCCCGGCGCCGCGCCCGTCCTCGACTACGCCCTCGCCCAACGCGACGTGCTGATCGCCAACCATCCCGGGACGATCGGCGGTGACGAGGACGCGGTGCACGACACGCGGGTCGCCGTCCGCCGGCTGCGGTCCACCCTGCGGACCTTCCGCGGGCTGTGGGACCGCCGGGAGAGCGAGTGGCTGCGGGCCGAGCTGCGCTGGCTCGGCGCCCAGCTCGGGCCGGTCCGGGACACCCAGGTGATGGCCGCCCGGCTCACCGACGCGGTGCACGCCGAGCCCGCCGACCTGGTGCTCGGCCCGGTAGCGGCGCGGATCTCGGCCCGGTTCGCGGCCGACCTGGCCACGGCCCTGGACGAGCTGCGCGCGGCGCTCGACTCCGACCGCTACGCCGAGCTGCTGGCCCGGCTGGACGCGCTGCTGGAGGGGCCGACCGCGCGGACGGTCGACGCGCGGTGGGTCACCCGGCGGGTGCGCCGGGCGGTGACCCGGGCGGACGACCGGCTGGACCGAGCCCTGACCGACGCGCACCCGGGCGACGCGGAGGAGGACGTCGCGCTGCACGAGGCGCGGAAGGCGGACAAGGCGGCCCGGTACGCCGTCGAGGTCCGCGAGCCGACCGTCGGGAAGCCGGCCGGCACGCTGGTGGACCGGCTCAAGGACCTCCAGGACCTGCTCGGCGCACACCAGGACTCGGTGGTCACCCGCGAAGTGCTGCGGGGGCAGGCGCTGCGCGCGTACGCCGACGGCGAGAACACCTTCACGTACGGCGTCCTGCACGCGCGGCAGGCCGCGGCGGCCGGCCGGGACGTGCGGGCCGTCACCCGGGCCCGCGACCGAGCCCGGCGGCGGAAGCTGCGGCGCTGGCTGAAGCGCTGAGCAGCCGGGGCGCCCCGCGCCGGGCCGTCAGAGCGTCGAGCGGGTCGCGGTGACCGTCTCGGCGGCGCGAGCCAGCACCGCGTCCGGCGGGCCGGCGGCCAGCAGGTCGGCCGCGACCACCCGGAGCTGGTCGGGCAGCACCAGATCGCTGCCCAACCGGGGTACGTCCCGACGGGGCGTCCCCTCCGCGTCCGCCGCCAGGTTGGCGATCTCCTGCACCAGCTTGTGCATCAGGTCGGCCCGGGACACGTTGCCGCCCTCGGCCGCCGCCGACCACCGGGGCTGCTGCCAGTGACCGGCCTGACGGACCAGCAGCTCCACCGCCCGCTCCAGTTCCACTGCGCTCATTGCCGCCGAGTCTACGAGGGGGCGCCGGTCACCGGCGCAGGTAGCTGAGCAGGCGGAGGATCTGCCAGTACAGGAAGATCAACCCGACCAGCAGGCCGAACGCGCAGAACCATGCGTACCGGCGGGGCAGGCCGGCGCGGACCGACCGCTCGACCAGGTCGAAGTCGAGGATGAAGCTGAGCGCTCCGGCGATGATCGCCACGCCGGAGAAGACGTACGCCAGCCAGCCGACGTGAGTGGTGACGCCGTACAACTCCAGCCCCTGCCGCCCGGTGAGCAGGTACGTCACCAGGTTGACCAGGCTGATCGCGACGATGCCGAGCAACGTCCCGGCGACCAGCCGGGCGAGCCGTGGAGTGGCCCGGATCAGCCGGGCCCGGTAGAGCAGCGCCATGCCCAGGAAGACGCCGAAGGTGCCGATCGCCGCCTGCACCACGATCCCGGGGTAGATCAGGTCGAAGGCCCGGCTGGCCACGCCGAGCAGCAGCCCCTGGAGCACCGCGTACGCGGCGATGAGCGGCGGGTTGGTGATCTGCTTCAGCGAGATGACCAGCACCAGCGCCAGCCCGGCGAGCGCGGTGCCGGCCAGTGCCGCCGAGAGCCACACACCCTGCGGGACCACCACCCAGGCGACCGCCGCGGTGACGCCGGTGAGCAGCAGCAGGCCGGCCGTGCGGGCCACCACGTCGGTCACGGTCATCGCCTCGGCGGCCCCGACCCCGAGCACCTGGCGTTCGGTCCGGCCGACGTCGTCGAGTCGGGTCAGCACCGGGTTGGCACTCCGCACCGCGACCTCCTCGCCGATGTCCCCGGCTCCCACTCTGCCCTCGAAGGGCTGGCGGCGACGGGAAAACGACGGCGCCCGCCGCCGCTGTCGCGGAGGCGGGCGCCGGAGTCGCGCGGCGGGCGGGTCAGTCGTCGCCCTGGAGGTAGCTGAGCAGGCGCAGGATCTCCAGGTAGAGCCAGACCAGGCCGACCACGATGCCGAAGGCGGCCGTCCAGGAGTAGCGCTGCGGGAGCCCCATCCGGACGCCCTCTTCGATCTGGTGGAAGTTGAGCACGAAACTCAGCGAGGCGACCACGATGCAGACCAGGCTGAACCCGATGGCCAGCGGGCTGCCGTCCCGCAGGTGCGTGTTGACGCCGAAGAGCGCGAGCACCAGGTTGATCATCATCACCGCGAAGAGGCCGACCATGACCGAGATCATGATCCGGGCGAACCGCGGGGTGGCCCGGATGATCCGTGCCTTGTAGATGATCGCCATCAGGAAGAAGACGCCGAAGCTGGCCGCCACGGCCTGCAGCACGATGCCGTCGTAGAGCGATTCGAACGCCTTGCTCACCATGCCGACGAAGACGCCCTCGACGATCGAGTACGCCACCACCAGCGCCGGGTTCGCCATCCGGGAGAACGAGATGATCAGGCCGAGCACCAGGCCGACGACGGCGGCGCCGATCCAGGCGACACTGACCAGGGCGTCCGGCACGAGCACCCAGGCCGCCGCGGCGGAGGCACCGAGGATGCCGAGCAGCATGACCGTCTTGACGACCACGTCGTCGAGGGTCATCGGGGTCACGGTGGGCGGCGCCGCCGGGTAGCCGGCGCCGGTCGGGTACTGCTGCTGGTACGGCGCGTACTGCTGGGGGTAACCGGGCTGTCCGTACGGCCCGGGCTGGGCGTACCCGGCCGCCCGCTCACGCTCGGCCGCCTGGCCGAGCCGGGCGAGCACCGGGTTCGAGGTCTTCACTTCTCAGGCCTCCCTCAGGGGGTCAGTGCACGTGAACGTGCACCCTCAAGGGTAAACCGGCCGGGCAGCCCACGCCGGGCGCGAAGCTGTGGGAAAGCTGAGAGTCTCGGTGCCCGGGGCGGGGGTCGAACCCGCACGCCTTGCGGCAGCCGCTTTTAAGGCGGCCGTGTCTGCCGTTCCACCACCCGGGCGGGTGACACCGGCGCGCCGACACGCGGCGGTGCAGTCTCACCGTAGCCGTTGCGTCCCGACCCGGCGTACCCCGTGGTGGCCGCGCCACTATGGTCGAGGCCGTGACCAGCGCAGCCCGTACGGCCCCCGGGCCCGACCCCGACCAGGCTGTCCGCCTCGAGTCGGAGTTCGCCCGCCCGTCCCGGTCGGCCCGCCTGCTGGCCACCGCGGTCCGCTACCGCGCGGACCTGCTGGCCGGGCTGCTCTTCGCGCTGCTGGCCGGTTGGCTCACCCACGGGCTGTGGCCCGCGCCCGGGCAGCGGATGCTCGCGCTCAACCCCGAGGACCAGACCCTCTTCGAGTGGTTCCTGGCCGTCGACTCGCGCGCCCTGCTCGGCGACTTCAGCCTGCTCACCGACCGGCTCAACACGCCGGACGGGGTCAACCTGATGACCAACACCACGGTGATCGCGCTCGGCGTGCTCCTCGCCCCCGTCACCCTGCTGGTCGGCGCGCCGGTCACCTTCGCGCTGCTGGCCGCCGGAAACCTGGCCGGCACGGCGGTCGCCTGGTACCTGCTGTTCACCCGGACGCTGCGGGCCCGCCGGCTCGCCGCCGGACTCGGCGCCGCGCTGTGCGGCTTCGGTCCGGGGATGATCTCGCAGACCAACAGCCACCTGCACATGACCGCGCAGTGGCTGGTGCCGGTGATCGTCTGGCTGGTGGTCCGCCTGCTCCGGGCCGCCGACCCGGCCGGCACCCTGGACGGGCCGGACCACCGCCGGGGGGCCACCTCGGCGGTCGGGCTGGCCGCGGTGGTCACCGTCCAGGTCTTCGTCGGCGAGGAGGTGCTCTTCCTCACCGCGCTCACCCTGCTGGTGATGGCCGTCGCGTACGCGGTGGTCGACCGGCCGCTGCTCCGGCAGGCCCTGCCCACCTTCGGCGGCGGGTTGATGCTCGCCGCCGGCCTGGCGCTGCTGGTGCTCGCGTACCCGCTCTGGTACCAGTTCGCCGGACCGCAGGGGGTCGCCGACGGGATGTTCAGCCCGCACTACTTCTCCGCCGACCTGAGCAGCTGGTGGACGATCTCCCCGCTCGCCGTGGCCGGCAGCGACACCTCGTCCCGACTGACCACCGGCCCGGCCGAGTACAACACGTTCCTCGGTTGGCCGCTGCTGCTGGTCACCGCCGCCTGCGCGATCTGGCTCGGTCGCCGGCCGGTGGTCGTCGCCTGCGTCGCCGGGGCGCTGGTGATGGGCGCGCTGTCGCTCGGCCCGGTACTGGTGATCTCCGGCGAACAGACCGCGCTGCCCGGCCCGTACGCCCTGCTGAACGGCCTGCCGGTGATCGACGGCGCGCTGCCGATGCGGTTCGGCCTCGCCCTGCTGCCGTTGATCGGCACCCTGTTGACGCTCGCGGTGGACCGCGCCCTGCGGGAGCGGGGCCGGGCCCGCCGGTTGGTCCCCCTCGCGGTCGGCGCGGCGCTGCTCAGCGTCTTCCCGGCGCCGCTGCCGACCACCGACCGGCCGGCGCTGCCGGAGTTCGTCACCGCCGGACATTGGCGGCAGTGCGTACGCCCTGGCGGGGTGCTGGTCCCCGTGCCGCCGGCCACCCCGAAGGACCCGCGGCCGATGCGCTGGGCGGCCGCGGCGGACGCCGAGTTCGGCATGCCCGAGGGCTTCTTCATCGGCCCGTACGGCCGGGGCGGCTCGGCCACCATGGGCACCTACAAGCGCCCCACCTCGGCGCTGCTGGCCGACGTGGCCAAGCGGGGCGTGCCGGCGGCGGTCGGCGACGAGCAGCGCCGGCAGGCCGTCCGGGACGTCCGCTTCTGGGGAGCGTCGTGTGTGGCGCTGACCGACGACACCCCGCACGCGGACACCCTGCGCGGCACGCTGGAGCAGCTCTTCGGCCCCGGCACCCGGATCGCCGACGCCTGGACCTGGCGCTTCTGATCCACCGGCGGGCGGACGGCACGCCCTCGGCCGCCGGCTGACGGGCCGAGATGGCGAACGGGCCCGTCACCACGACAAACGTGGCGACGGGCCCGTTCGGCGACGCTCAGCGGCGCAGCGCGCCGAGCGGCTGGGAGGCCTCCGCGAACTCCTCACGCGGGTCGTGCAGCTGACCGAGGGCGACCACCTCACGCTTGAGGAAGAACGCCAGCGACCAGTCGACCACGACCCGGACCTTGCGGTTGAACGACGGGATCCGGGACATGTGGTACGTCCGGTGCATGAACCACGCCGGCCAGCCGGTCATCTTGACCCCGTAGACCTGCGCCACGCCCTTGTGCAGGCCGAGGCTGGCCACGCTGCCCACGTGCTTGTGCTTGTAGTTGACCGGCTCGCGATCGCGGACCACGTTCGTGATGTTGTCGGCCATCCGGGCGGCCTGCCGGACCGCGTGCTGCGCGCTGGGCGAGCAGAAGTTGCCCGGCTCCTTGGTCAGGTCCGGCACCGCGGCGCAGTCGCCGGCGCTCCAGGCGCCCTCGACCACCCGATCGCCGTCCACGATCTGCAGGGTGGGCAGGCAGGTGACCCGCCGGCGCTCGTCGCGCGGAAAGTCGGTGGCGTCCAGCATCGGCGACGGCTTCACGCCGGCCGTCCAGACGATGGTGTCGGAGCGGAAGCTGTCGCCGTCGGAGAGCTTGACCACCCCGTCGACGCAGGACTCCAGCCGGGTGTCCAGGCGGATGTCCATGTTCCGCTTGAGCAGCTGCTGCACCGTGTAGGCGCCCATGTCCCGGTCGACCTCGGGCAGCACCCGCTGGGTGGCCTCGACCAGGACCCAGCACATGTCCTCCGGCTTGAGCTCCGGGTAGTAACGCATCGCGTCCCGCGCCATGTCCTCCATCTCGGCCAGCGCCTCGATGCCGGCGTAACCACCGCCGACGAAGGTGAAGGTCAGCGCGGAACGGCGGACATCCGGGTCGGTCGTCGCGGCCGCCACGTCCAGCCGGTCCAGCACGTGGTTGCGCAGGAAGATTGCCTCGCCGATGGTCTTGAACCCGATGCCGTGCTCGTGCAGGCCCGGAATCGGCAGCGTCCGGGACACCGAGCCGGGGGCGACGACCACGTGGTCGTACTGGATCTCCCGGGTCGGGCCGGTGATCGGCTGCACGATCGCCGTCTTCCGGTCGTGGTCGATCCGGGTCACCGTGCCGGCCACGACCTTGCACTTGCGCAACTCGCGCCGCAGCGGCACCACAGCATGCCGGGGCGAGATGTTGCCGGCCGCCGCCTCGGGGAGGAACGGCTGATAGGTCATGTGCGGCTGCGGGTCGACGACGACGACCTCGGCCTCACGGGAGCTCAGCTTCTTGGACAGGCGCAGAGCGGCGTACAGGCCGACGTGCCCGGCACCCACGACAAGGATCCGCTTCGGATTCACGTCATCTATCTTTCCCCGCGCGGCTCGGGTAATCCCGTCCGAGACCCTCTTCTGTGACGGAGCACAACACCTGTGACCTGCACAACGTCCTGCACCGTCCCGCTATCTGCGACGCAACAGCCACCCCAGTAACGCGCTGAGGGCCACCGCGACCAGCAGTCCGGCCACCGTCGCGGCCTGGAAACCCCGATCCGCGCCCACCCCGCCGAGCCCGGCCAGCAGGGTGCCGAGCACCGCACTGGCGAGCACCACCCCGCCGGCCCGAGTCAACCACCGCAGGATCAGGTCCGGGTCGACCACCCCGTCGAAGGGCAGCAGCGCGGCCAGCGCGCAGAGGGTGTGCGCCAGGTAGAGCAGCGTGGCCACGGCGAGCAGCCGCCACAGCGCGATCGGCCGGTCGAACCCGGCCGCGGCCAGCAGCCACCCGCCGACCGTGACCAGCGCCGCGAAGGTCGGCCAGACCCGGCGCGGCCCCACCGCCGGTAGCACCGCCACCACCGTCAGGGCCAGCAGCGCCCGCGCCGCGAACACCTCCACGGGGTACGCCAGCAGGAAGCCGACCAGCACCGTCACGAAGACGGCGAACCGCACCAGGAGGGGGGCGAGGCTGACCCGGGCGACCGCGTACCGCGCCGCCCGGACCCGCTCGTTCAGCCCATCCAGCATGTCGTTCATCGGTGCCGACCTTCGTTCGCGACTGCGGGACTCCGCTGCGCTGCGTTCCTCGCGCTCACTGAGGCCCACCTTCGTTCGCGACTGCGGGACTCCGCTGCGCTGCGTTCCTCGCGCTCACCGGGCACCCACCCGGGGGGCGGTGGCCAGTCGGGCCACGTCCCGGAGCACCTGGTCCAGGCTGCCCGCGCCGGCCCAGCGCACCACCGGCACGCCGTGCTCGCGGAGCTGACCGATCATCGTGTCCCGGTCCAGCCGCCACAACCGGTACGCCACCTCGGCCCAGCCCCGGTCCTTCGGCGGCGGCAGATCGGCCGGCAGGGTGTCCACCGCCACCACGAACCGACCACCCCGGGCGAGCCGGGCCAGCATCTGCGCCGAACGCTCGTCGAGCAGCGGGGTGAGCACCACCACCAGCGCGTCGGCGGACAGCACCTGCGGCCCGAACACCTGGTCGTACGGCTCGTGCGGGGAGGACTCGGCGTGCACGTCGAGCAGCCACTCCAGCACGGTCAGGTACTGCCGACGACCGGTGGCCGGGCGCAGCCGGCGGGCGGCCGGGCCGTACTCCAGCATCGCCACCCGGTCACCCCGGTGTAGGTAGTGCTCGCCGATCGCGGCGGCCGCCCGGACCGTGGTGTCCAGCACCGACGCGGGACCGTTGACGCCCCCGGAGCGGCCCGCCTCGGCCAGCACGTCGAGCAGCAGCACCACCTCTGCGTCCCGGTCGGAGAGGGTGGCCACGACGTGCAACTGGCGGGCCCGCAGCGAAACCCGCCAGTCGATCCGGCGCAGCCGGTCACCGGGGGCGTAGACCCGCACCCCGGCCAGCTCGCCGCCCTCCCCCGGCCGCCGGGAGTGGTGCGCGCCGACCAGCCCGGCCGCGCGGGGCATCGCCTCCACCGCCTCGAACGGCTCGGTCATCGGGTAGACCCGCATCCGCACCGAATCGGTGATCACCGCGCGGGAGACCAGCAGCCCGTCCGCGGTGGCGACCCGCGCGCCGGCCGGGCCGATCGGGTGCCGGCCCCAGCGCAGCGCCGTCCCGGACAGCTCCAGGTCGACCGCGGTGCCCGTCGGCACGGAGGTGACGAGGGGGCGGTCGGCACCCCCGGAGCGAGCCACCTCCACGGCCGCCCCGCCGAAGCCGAACTTCTCCACCCGCAGCCACGGCGACATCCGGGTACGCACCACGGCCACGTCGTACGACACGGTGTCCGGGTTGCCGATCGCGACCGTGGCGGCCATCGGGCCGCCCTCGACCAGGTGTGCGTCCCCGGTGCTGATCTCCAACTGCGGACCGGCGGTGGGTCGTCGGCGCAGCGCGTACGCGGTGCCGAGGGCGAACGGCGTGGCCAGCACCACCAGGTCGGTCCGGCCGAACAGCACCGCCGCGATCAGCAGCAGCCCGGTGAGCAGCACCGCCCGGCCGAGCGCCCAGGTGGGCGCCCAGCCCGTCGCCCGCTCCGGCTCGTGACGGCTGGTCATCAGCGCCCGGGCCGCCCGGCCGCGTAGCTGGGCAGCGCGCCGCTGGCCGGGGCGGGCGTCTTCTCCAACACCTCACCGACGACGAAGGACGGGTCGACCCGGCGCAGCCACATCTCCGGGCGCAGCGTGATCCGGTGCGCCAGGGCGGGCACCGCCACCTCCTTGACGTCCTCCGGCACCACGTAGTCCCGGCCGGCGAAGACGGCCCGGACCCGGGCCAGCAGCAGCAGCGCCAGCGAGCCGCGCGGCGAGGCGCCCACCAGCACGGACGGGTGCTCCCGGGTGGCCGCGGTGAGCGACACGACGTAACGGCCGATCGAGTCCTCGACGACCACGTCCTCCAGCGCGGCCTGCATGGCCCGCAGGGTCGCCGCGTCGACCACCGGCTTGATCTCGGCCTCCTCGCGGCGGCGGGCCATCCGCCGGCGCAGCACTTCCCACTCTTCCTCGTGGTCCGGGTAGCCGAACGACACCCGGAGCAGGAACCGGTCGAGCTGCGCCTCCGGAAGTGGGTACGTCCCCTCGTACTCGATCGGGTTGGCGGTGGCGAGCACGTGGAACGGCTCGTCCAACTTGTAGGTGACCCCCTCGACGGAGACCTGCCTCTCCTGCATCGCCTCCAGCAGCGCGGACTGGGTCTTCGGCGGGGTCCGGTTGATCTCGTCGGCGAGCAGCAGGTTGGTGAAGAGCGGGCCGGCCCGGAAGGAGAAGTCGCCGCTGCGCTGGTCGTACAGGAAGGAACCGGTGACGTCCGCCGGGAGCAGGTCCGGGGTGAACTGCAGTCGGCGGAAGTCCAGCCCGAGGGCCTGCGCGAAGCAGCGCGCGGTCAGCGTCTTGCCCAGCCCCGGCAGGTCCTCCAGCAGCACGTGCCCACCGGCGAGAATGCCGGCGAGGACCAGCTCCAGGGCCTCCCGCTTGCCGACCACGACCGTGCCGACCGCGTCCAGCACCGCCCGGGCCAGCCGGCCCACCTCGGCGGGGGGCATGCTCCGGTCCACGTCGTTCATCACAGCTTCTCCAGTTCGGCGACGATCGCCGCGAGCTCGCGCGGCGACGGGGTGCGGCGGGACGGCGTGCCGAGGAACACCCACAGAGGCTCCCCCAGCAGAGTGCGGGCGCGGGCCGGGTCGGACTCGCGGGTGAGGCCGTGCTTCTGGCGCAGCCGCTCGTCGGCCAGCTCGCCGATCCGGGGCAGGATCACCTTGGTGAACCGTTCGGGCCGGGTGTCGGACCAGTCCAGCGGCACCTTCCAGCCGTTGATCGCCATGCGCAGCGCGTCCCGGGCGGCCCAGTTCCAGCTGCCGGGCTCCTCACCGGCGGGCGCCCGGTAACCGCCCCGGGGCGGCGGCGGGGGCGACAGCGCCTCGGTGACCCGCCGGACGGCGAGCAGCGCGAGCACACCGGCGACGACGATCCACAGGGAGACCTGGAGGCCGACCACCCGCAGGCCCGCCACGACGGCCGCCACGATCGCCGCGGTGACCAGCAGAGTACGCAGCACCAGGCGTACCCGGCCGCCGCGGGACGGAACGGCCGGTCCCGCCGGCTCCTCCTCGAACGACAGCAGGTCGTCGATGCTGGTACTCACGGCGCCACCCCTGTTCGCGACTGCGGGGCTCGCAGGATCGGCTCACTCCTCGCGCTCACGGCGCCACCTGGCCGGAGAGGGTGGTCAGCTCGCCGCGCAGCCGGCGCAGCGCCGCCCGGGCCTGGTCGCGCATCCGCTCGTCGACGGTGTGCGTGGCGTACCGGGCCTCGCGGTAGACGTGCGCGAACCCGTCCAGCACGTCGGCGCTGGCGATCGCCGGGACGCCGGCGGCCGGGTCGCCGCGCAACAGCCGGCTGACCAGGTCGGTCGGGGTGTCCCCGGCGAGCCGGGGCACACCGGCCTCCTCGGCGGCCTCCTCCAGCCGGACCCAGCAGGCGATCACCGCGGTCCGCGGGTCGGTGTCCCGGTCGTCCAACTCCACCAGGCTCGCGTCGAGCGCCGCCACCACGTCCCGCGCGGTGCCCTCGGCGGTACGCCGGGCCCGCTGCACCGGGATCGCCCGGGTGGTACGCCGCAGGGCACCACCGATCAGCGTCCAGCCGACGTACCCGATGGCGAGCAGGGCCGCCAGGCCGAGCACGACCATCGCGGTGGTGGCGATCCAGGAAGGAATCTGCGCCTGGGTGGCCTCGGCGGCGTCCCGCGGCTCGACGGCGATCGAGGGCGCGGGCTCGGCGGAGGGGTAGTCCGGCACGTAGGGGACGTTGTCCGCGGCGGGCGGGATCCGGCTGGCCCCGATCGAGGAGTGCCCGGCCGAGAACGAGGCGACCGCCAGCAGAATCGTCACCGCCGCGATCGGCCACCACCTGCGCAGCACGCCGAGGTCCATCCCACCGCCCCACGCATTCTCAGTCCACCCCGGCCAGCTGCTTCGCCCGGGCGAACACGTCGTCCAGCATCCCTGGTGTCAGCCGCCCGGTGAAGGTGTTCTGCTGGCTGACGTGATAGCAGCCGAGCAGTGCCGGTGCGGATGTGCCGGACCAGTGTGCCCCATGGCCGAAGGCCGGTCGCGGACTGGGCGGGCGAACCCCGTACACGGCGCGCAGCACCGGCCACCACGCGGCCCAGGCGAAGGCACCCAGCGCGACCACGACGCGCAGGGTGGGCCGGATCAGCGCGACCTCCCGGTGCAGCCACGGCGCGCAGGTGTCCCGCTCTGCCGGGGTGGGCTTGTTGTCCGGCGGTGCGCAGCGCACCGCGGCGAAGATGCGGGTGCCCCGCACCACCAGGCCGTCGTCGGCGGCGACGCTGGTCGGCTGGTTGGCCAGGCCGGCGCGGTGCAGCGCGGCGAAGAGCACGTCGCCGGAGCGGTCGCCGGTGAAGATCCGGCCGATGCGGTTGCCGCCGTGCGCGGCCGGTGCCAGCCCGAGGATGGCGATCCGCGCGTCGGGGACGCCGAAGCCGGGCACCGGGCGGCCCCAGTACTCCTGGTCCCGGAAGGCCGCCCGCTTCACCCGGGCGACCTCCTCGCGCCAGGTGACCAGGCGGGGGCAGGCAAAGCAGTCGCTCACCGCGCCGTCGAGGTCGGCGAGGTCGGTCGCCCGCGCGGCGCGGGCGACCACCTCGTCGGGGGTACGCGACTCAGCCAAGCTTGGCCCGGAAGAGCTCCAGGGTGCGGGCCCAGGCGGTGGCGGCCGCGCGCTGGTCGAACTTCTCCGGCCGGTCCTCGTTGAAGAACGCGTGGGACGTGCCCGGGTAGTCGTAGGTCTGGCAGGTGCCGCCGGCCGCCTCGATGGCCCGGCGGGCGGCCTGTACGCCGCCCGCGGATGAGAGGCCGTCCTCTTCGGAGCAGTGGACGAGCGCGGCCTTGCCGGCGTAGTCGGCCCAGTCGGAGCGCATGCCCTCCCAGGGCAGCCGGGGGTAGAAGCCGGCGGTCGCGACAATCCGCTCGGAGAACGTCGCCGACCAGAGGGCCAGGCTGGCGCCGGCACAGAAGCCGGCGCAGCCGACCTTGCCGGTGACCTCGGGACGGCCGGCGAGATAATCCGCTGCGGCGGCGATCTCCGTCGCCGCCTCGTCCATCTGCGGCCCGTTCAGCATCTGCCGGGGCTCGGTCGGCCTGCTGGCCGGCTCGCCTTGCCGGAAGTCCGGGGCGAGGGCGACGAAACCCGCCTCGGCGAACCGGTCCACCACCGCCCGGACGTGGGGCACGAGGCCCCACCAGTCCTGAATGACGATGACCGCCGGGCTGGCCACACCGCCGGAGGGTATCGCGAGATACCCCTCGCTCGCCCCTCCGTTGCTGGTGAAGCTCACCGTCTCGCCCATGGCCCGTCCTCCTAGCGGTCAGTCATCGTTGGCTGGTCGCCCAGTGGTCCTACGTGCCGGTAGCCTGCCACGCCGCCACCGCGCCGGGGAAGACGCGGGAACAGTGGCATTCACCTCCCGTTCGCCTTCCGGACAAGGCAGAGCAGGTAGCCGTCGCCGCCGCCGCCGACGCGGTAGAGGACGTAACCGTCGTCCCCGGGCCGGAAGTGCGGCTCGCACGCCGCCGCCGAGCGGCTCCGCGCCGCCGCCGGGTCGTCCACCCGGCCGACCACGGCGTACGCGGCCCGGGCGCTGGCGCAGGGGACGACGCGGGCGTCGTCGGCCGACGTCGCCCCGGTGCCGGCGACCCGGGGCAACTCGGCAACGCAGTCGCCGGCCTTCGCGCCGGCCGTGCCGTCCCGGCCGAGCAACCCGCCGAGCGGTCCGGGACCGAGCTTGAGCACCGCGGCCACCGCGAGCGCGATCAGCACGCCGAGGATCAGCACCACGATGCCGAGGACCGTGCCGACCCTAAACCGCCCGGCCGTCGCCAACGATGGAACGGCCGGTTGCGGCTCGCCGTCGGGTGCGGGGGGTACGGGAGCCACGGTGACCTGCTCTGACACGAGGTGTTCCTTCCGGGTGGGGTGGGCAAACGGTAACGATCAAGATCGGAAGCCGCTGCCCCACCCCGTCCATCGTGGACAGGCCGAGGGCGCCCACCGGTCCGGTGGGCGCCCCTCGGCCTGGTTCAGCGGGTCGGACTCGGCGCCGGAGCCGTGCTGGTCGGGGCCGGGGTCACCGTCGCGGTGGGGACCGGGGTCGGCGTGGCGGTAGCCGTCGGCAACGAACTGTCCGTCGGTCCCGGCGACGCCGGGGTCGCGGCGGGCGCTCGGCCTCCCGGCGGCGCCGGGACCGCGGCGGGCGGCCGCGGCCGGAACGGCGCGAGTTGCGGGCAGAACGGGTAGCCGGTCCGCAGCGCGGCGTCCGGTTGGGCCGGGTCGACACACGACGGGTAGCCGAGCCGGATCGGCACGCCGTTCTGATCGAACAGCCGCGCGTTCTCCACCAGCCGCCCCTCGCTGTCGTAGACGAAGACGTCCTGGACGGAGTCGTACCGGTCGCCGACCGACACCCCCTTGTAGCCGAACTCGTCCGACCTGGCGTTCTGGTCCACGTTGACGAGCATGGCGAAGGAGAAGAGCAGTAACGCGGCGGTGCCGAGGCGCAGCAGGCGGCGGGGCCAGCCCCGCAGGCCGGCGGAGCGGTGGCCCAACCAGACCGAGGCGAGGACGCCGCCGGCGAGCAGGAACAGGCCCGCCACCGCGCTGTCGCCGAGCCGGGGCAGCAGGCCCGGCGGCTCGCCGAGCGCGGCGGAGACCAGCAGGGCCGCCAGCCAGCCGCGCAGCACCCACCAGGCCGGCCGGAGCAACCGCAGGAAGTCGGACGCCTTGGCGTACCCGAGGAGCGGGCCCAGCCGGGCGTCGACAACGCGCAGCCGGGCGGCGAGTCGGGCCCGGGCGGTGGCGAACCGCCGGTCGAGGTGCCGACCCTCGGCGCCCCCGACCGCGCCGGCGGCGGCGCGCAGTTCGGCGGCGTACGCCTCGGGCTCGCCCAGCCGGTCGACCAGCGAGCCGTCCGCCTCGGCGGCGACCTCGGTCAGGTGCTCCGGCAGGTCCTCGGTCAACTCGTCGCGGACGGCCGGCGGCAGGTCGGCCAGTGCCGCCCGCACCCGGTCGACGTAGTCCGCGATCTCCTGCCCAGTGACGGTCATGCCGCCATCCCCCGATCGTCGAGCAGTGCGTCCATGGTGGTGGCGAAGGAGCGCCAGGTCTTGCCGGAGCGGGCGAGCTGGTCCCGGCCGGCGGCGTTGAGCGCGTAGTACTTGCGGTGCGGGCCGGACTCGCTGGGCACGACGTAGGTGGTGAGCAGGCCGGCGGCGAAGAGCCTGCGCAGCGTGCCGTAGACCGAGGCGTCGCCGACCTCCTCCAGGCCGGCGTCGCGCAGCCGGCGCAGGATGTCGTACCCGTAGCCGTCCGCCTCCCGGAGCACGGCGAGGACCGCGAGGTCGAGCACGCCCTTGAGGAGCTGTGTGGTATCCACGCTTCCCACAGTAGTGTGGATTGCAGAGTACCGTCAAGAAAACACCAGTGTTCGGCCCTTCCGTCGTAGCCCCTGGCGGTGCTGCTGGTGTTCGCGCTCAGCCACGCGGTGCTGGGGTTGGCCTCCGCCCGCCCGCTCGGGACTGCTACTCGTCGTGCTGGGTCACGTTGATGACGGCGCCGTTCGGGTCGCGGACGAAGAACCGGCGTAGCCCCCAGGGCTCGTCGGTGAGCGGGTAGACGATCTCGGCGCCGGCGGCGACGCACCGTGCGTGCACGTCGTCGACGTCGTCCACCTCGATCGACACGTCGGGGTGGACGCCCGCCCGGATGTCGCGCTTCATCACCGAGAGCTGGACCTCGCGGGTCTCCCCGCCGAAGAAGAGGATCCAGTCGAGCCCGTCACCACCGCCGAGCCCGATCAGGTCGGTGTAGAACCGACGGCTCCCCTCGAAGTCCTCCGAGCGGATGTTGGGCTTGATGCGCTTGACCGCCACCCGGTGAGCCTAAGCCGGTCATCGCACCGCTGGCCACCGCCATGACGACGTCCTCGGCCTGGTCCACGTCGACATCCTTGATCGGAACCTCGTTGACGTACGACTCCTGCCCGAACATGACGGTGGCCGGACGGACCGTTGCCGACGACAGCAGACCGGGTTCCCGGACCCGCGGCGACTCGCCCAGCACGATTGCCGCGACCTCCACGAGATCGTCGACATCGAGGTAGTTCATCACTCCGCCAGCCGGCGCAGCAGTTCGGCATCGCGCTTGGCGACGTCACCGGTGAGGTCGCGGACACGGGCCCGCTGATTCTGCGGGTCGAGGCTCCAGGCGATGCCGTCGAGGATGTCGTGCTCGGAGGCGACCACCGACGGCATGCCGGCCCGCTCCATGATCACGCGGAGTACCAGCGCCCCCGCGCCGATCACGTCGGCCCGGCCCGGGTGCATCACCGGGATGGCGAGCCGCAGGTCGCGGGTCTTCGCCAGCAGGTCGGCGGTGACGTCGACGACCGCCTCGTACGACACCCGGGCGTGGTGGATGCGCTCCGGGTCGTACGCCCGCAGGCCCTGAGCGATGGCGACCACGGTGGTGACCGACCCGGCGAGCCCGACCAGCGTGGCGGCCTCACGGCCCGGCACGGCCGCCAGCGCCCGGTCCACCGCGACCGCGATGTCGGCCTGAGCGGCGGCGATTTCGTCCACGGTCGGCGGGTCGCCGTGCAGGTGCCGCTCGGTCATCCGGACGCAGCCGATGTCCACCGAGATGGCGGCCTCGACCCCGCCCTCGCGGGTGCCGACCACGAACTCGGTCGAGCCGCCGCCGATGTCGACCACCAGGTACGGCGGCTCGGCGTCGGCGGGCAGGCCGCGCACCGCGCCGGTGAAGGAGAGCCGGGCCTCCTCGTCGCCGGTCACCACCTCGGGCTCGACGCCGAGGGTCTGCTCGACCATGGCCCGGAAGTCGGCGGCGTTGGCGGCGTCCCGGGTCGCCGAGGTGGCGCACATCCGGACCCGCTCGGCGCCCAGCTTCTCGATCTCGGCGGCGTAGGACGCCAGCGCGACCCGGGTGCGCTCGATGGCCTCGGGGGCGAGGCGGCCAGTCTTGTCGACGCCCTGGCCGAGCCGGACGATCTCCATCCGGCGGGTCACGTCGACCAGCGGCGCCTGCGGGCCGGCCGACGGGTCGGGCAGGTCGGCGACCAGCAGTCGGATCGAGTTGGTCCCGCAGTCGATGGCGGCCACACGCGTCGTCACGGCAGCAACCCTACGGCAGGCCGCCTCGTCGGGCGGCCAAGCCGACTCTGCTCACGCAGGGCCACCAGCCTTCATGTGTCACGCGGAGCGACAGTCGACGTCCGACCACCGGAGGGGTGCGCCGCCTTTGCTCTGCTGACGTATCGGCAACACTGGTGTTGAGCTGGTGCTTTCCTCCGAACTCCCGCAGCCGCGCCGGACACGCTTCGTGACTGTTGCGTATTGGGCAGCAGAGCAAAGGGAGCCGGGGTGCCGGTCGGCCCGCAGACGTCGGGCGCGCACGGTGACCGGCCGTCGGACATCCGCTCAGAGGCGCAGCAGCATGCGGGTGTTGCCGAGCGTGTTCGGCTTGACCCGTTCCAGGTCCAGGAACTCGGCGACACCCTCGTCGTACGAGCGCAGCAGCTGCTCGAAGACCGGCTGCGGCACCGGCGCCCCGTCGATCTCCCGGAAGCCGAACGAGCCGAAGAACCGGGTCTCGAAGGTGAGCACGAAGATCCGGGCCACGCCCAGCTCGCGGGCCGCGTCGATCAGCTCGCCCACGATCCGGTGCCCGATCCGCCGGCCCCGGCAGGCCGGGTCGACCGCCACCGTCCGGATCTCCGCCAGGTCCTCCCACATCACGTGCAGCGCGCCACAGCCCACGATCATGCCGTCGGGCGCCACTGCCACCCGGAACTCCTGCACGTCCTCGTAGAGCGTGACGGTGGCCTTGCTGAGCAGCCGCCGATCGTCGGTGTACGTGTCGACCAGCCGCCGGATCTCCCGTACGTCACCCGTGCGCGCCCGCCGGACGACCATCTCATCCGTACTCACTCGTCCGCCGGGACCTCCACGCAGGGGCCCGCGGCCCACCACTTCTCCAGCAGGGCGAGTGTCTCGTCCCCGAACGGGTTGACCCCCGGCCCGGCGCCCAGCGCGTGCCCCAGGTGCACGTGCAGGCACTTCACCCGGCCGGGCATGCCGCCGGCCGAGATGCCGGCGATCTCCGGCACCTCGCCGATCGCCGCCCGACGGGTCAGGTAGTCCTCGTGCGCCGCCCGGTAGCGGGCGGCCAACTCCGGGTCGGTGGTTAGCCGGTCGGCCATCTCCTTCATCAGCCCGGCCGACTCCAGCCGGCTGCACGCCGCCGTCGCCCGCGGGCAGGTCAGGTAGAACAGCGTCGGGAAGGGCGTGCCGTCGGCCAGCCGGGGCGTCGTCTCCACCACGTCCGGCAGGCCGCACGGGCAGCGGTGGGCCACCGCCCGGGTGCCCCGGGGCGGGCGTCCGAGCTGCGCGGCCACCGCGGCCAGGTCGGCCTCGGTGGCCGGTTGCCGCTCCGGCGGGGGTACGGAACCCGCCGCCGGGTCCTGCGGTGGTACGACGGTCACGGTGCCATCTCTCGTTCGGTGCTCAGCTGGTGCTCACTTGTCGGGGCGCTCGGCGTTGGCCGCCTGCACGCTCGACCACAGCGTGTCGTACCAGGGATCCGGCGCCTTCGGCGGCCCTGGCTTCGCGCCCTTGCCGGCGTCCTTGGCGGCGCCCTCCGGGTCGGAGAGCACCACCAGCAGCGTCTCCCCCGGCTTGCCCATGAAGAACCGCTCCCGGGCCTGCGTCTCGATGTACGCCGGGTCCTGCCACTTGGCCGCCTCGGCGGAGAGCTCTTCGATCACTCTGCGCTGATCGGCCTGGGACGCCTCCATCCGCTCGATGTCGGCCTGCTGGTCCAGGTACACCCGGACCGGATAGGTGTACGCCAGGGCGAGCGCGATCAACACCGCGAAGAGCACGGTGGCGCGCCCGGTGAAGCGCCGGGGGTGGGGTGCGGAGAGCCGCTTGACACTGCCGCCGGCAGCCGTACGCCGGGCGGCGGGCCGGCTCGCGGAACGTACGCCCTCCGCGGCCCGGGCCGCGCCGGGCGACCGGCCGGCGGTGCCGCGCGGCTCGGCGCGGACGCCACCCTCGCGGACCGACGACCGGGCCCGGGCCCCGCCCGCCCGGCCGGCCTGACCCGGCCGACGGGCGGGACGCTGACCACCCGGTGTGCGGCGCTGCTGCATCGTCACACCCCTCCCCCGGAGCTAGGCGCTCAGGCCGAACGGTAACGCGGGAACGCGCCCACACCGGCGTACCGCGCCGCGTCGGCCAGTTCCTCCTCGATGCGCAGGAGCTGGTTGTACTTGGCCACCCGGTCGGAGCGGGCCGGGGCCCCGGTCTTGATCTGGCCGCATCCGGTGGCCACCGCCAGGTCGGCGATGGTGGTGTCCTCGGTCTCGCCGGACCGGTGGCTCATCATGCACCGGAAGCCGGCCCGGTGGGCCAGGTCCACCGCGTCCAGGGTCTCGGTCAGCGAACCGATCTGGTTGACCTTCACCAGCACCGCGTTGGCGGCCCGCTCGGTGATGCCGCGGGCGATCCGCTGCGGGTTGGTGACGAAGAGGTCGTCGCCGACGATCTGGATCCGCTCGCCGACCGCCGCGGTCAGGGTGGCCCAGGCGCTCCAGTCGTCCTCCGAGAGCGGGTCCTCGATGGAGACGATCGGGTAGTCGCCGATGAGCTTGGTGTAGTAGTTGCTCATCTCGTCGGCGGTCTTCGCGCTGCCCTCGAAGGTGTACGTGCCGTTGTCGAAGAACTCGGTGGCGGCCACGTCCAGGGCGAAGACGATGTCGGTACCCAGCCGGTAGCCGGCCTTCTCCACCGCCTCGGCGATCAGATCCAGCGCGGCGGCGTTGGTGGGCAGGTTCGGGGCGAAGCCGCCCTCGTCGCCGAGCCCGGTCGACAGGTCCTTCTTCTTCAGCACCGACTTCAGCGCGTGGTAGACCTCCGCGCCGGAGCGCAGCGCCTCCCGGAAGCTCGGCGCGCCGATCGGCGCGATCATGAACTCCTGGATGTCCACGTTGGAGTCGGCGTGCGCCCCACCGTTGAGGATGTTCATCATCGGCACCGGCAGCAGGTGCGCGTTCGGGCCACCCAGGTAGCGGAAGAGGCTCAGCTCGGCGCTGCCCGCGGCAGCCTTCGCCACCGCCAGCGAGACGCCCAGGATGGCGTTGGCGCCCAGCTCGGCCTTGTTGTCCGTGCCGTCGAGGTCGAGCATCTTCTGGTCGATCAGCCGCTGCTCGCTGGCCTCGTACCCGATGATCTGGTCGACGATCTTGTCCTCGATGTTCGAGACGGCCGTCTCGACGCCCTTGCCCTGGTAGCGGTCCGCGTCACCGTCGCGCAGCTCGATCGCCTCGAAGGCGCCGGTGGAGGCGCCGGAGGGTACGGCGGCGCGGGCGATCGTGCCGTCGTCGAGCCCGACCTCGACCTCGACCGTCGGGTTACCCCGCGAGTCCAGAATCTCCCGGGCGACGATTCCCTCGATGGTTGCCACTGAGTCGCTCCTCGTTTGTGTGTTCCGGTCCGGTATGGGCCGCGACGGTGCGGCTGAGGCAGGTGTTGAACGCAGCGTATCGGGCGACGGTCGAGCGCACGTCGTGGCCCGGCGCGCCCGGACGGGCCGAAGCGCCGCCGGCCACGCCGCCACGACGGACATTCCCGGATTCTCGGGCGTCAACCGACAACGGGTTTGCGAGAGGTTGCCCCGATCGACAAGGCTGGGCGCCATGCCCGCCGCCTCGACCACCCTCCGCGTGCTCGCCACCTCGGTCATCGCGTCGCTGACGGTCACCGGGTGTCAGGCGCTCGACGACGCCGGACAGGCCCTCGGCCGGGCCGACCTGGTCAACGACCTGGCCGCCCGGATGGACCGGGCGCTGGAGCACACCTGGGCCGCCGACTACCAGCTCCCCGGCGGGAAGACCGCCTCGATCGCCCAGACGGAGGACCCGCTCCGGTCGGCGTACACCTGGCCGGCCGGCAAGATCACGGTGACCCAGGAGGCGCTCACCCGCTGCGCGACGGCCGACGGCCGGACCTCGTGCACCGTGCTGCCCCCGGTGCTGACCGCCGGCAAGCCGTCGGTCGCCGCCTACGTGGAGGCCGGCAAGCTCGGCCTGGTCACTCCGCCGGCCGTGATCAGACAGCTCACCGAGGCCGCCCTCGACCAGGAGGCGACCATCGGGCAGAGCGACACCACGCTCGCCGGACACCACGCCACCTGCGTCGACGTCACCCGGTCCGGCAACCGCTTCACCGCCTGCGTCACCACCGAGGGGGTGCTGGGCAGTTTCACCGGCACCCTCGACGGCAAGCCGGCGGAGGTGGCCCTGACCGGCTACACCGAGACGGTCGACCCGGCCACCTTCGACGTGCCGCCCGGCGCCGGTGTGGAGGACCTCCGCCGCTCGGCGACGTCGTGACCTTCTCCGCGCCGACCGGCCCGGCTGGATTCGTCCCGGGCGCCGACCGCGGCCGGCCGCCCGTGCCGGGTGACCTGGCCCTGCCGGTGGCTGGGCGCAAGCTCCTGACCGCCCCGGGCGGGCACCTCCCCCGGGTCGGCGATCTACCCTCGGGCATCGACTGGGTGCCTGTCGGGACGCTGGACGGGGTACCGGCGTGGGCGGCCGAGACGGCCGACCCCGAGTCGCTGCCTGGGCGCTGGCGCGGCTGGCGGGGCCTCGCCGCCGAACTGCCCGAACCGCTGGCCACCCTGGCAGGCCGGGCGCTTGCGGTGGTCACCTGGCGGCGTACGCACCGGTGGTGCGGGGCGTGCCGGGCGGAACTGGCCGACGTGCCGGGCGAGACCGCACGGCGCTGCCCCGGCTGCGACCTGTACGTGCCGTTGCCGCTCTCCGTCGCGGTGCTGGTCGCGATCACCCGCCCTGGCCGGGCCGGCGGCCCCGACGAGCTACTGCTGGTCCGGCACGCCTACGGGCCGACGGAGCTGTGGGCGCTGGTGGCCGGGTTCGTCGAGGCGGGCGAATCGCTGGAGGCGGCCGCCCACCGAGAGGTCGGCGAGGAGGTCGGGCTGACCATCGGCCGGCCCGCCTACGTCGACAGCCAGCCCTGGGCGATCTCCGGACCGGGCACCCTGCTGGCCGGGTTCACCGCCACCGTGACTGAACCCGACGCCGAGCCGATGGTCGACGGGAAGGAGCTGACGCAGGCGCGCTGGTTCCCGGTGAACGCGCTGCCGGCGGAGCTGCCCCCGGCGTACTCCATCTCGCGCTGGCTGATCGACGCGGTCGCCGCCGGACGCTGAGTCGGCGGTCAGACGCCCAGCAGGGTGCGCAGGTGCCGGGGCGGCGGGCAGTCGTGCGCCAGCATCGCGTCGTGCCACTCGCGCACCGACACCCCGTCCGGCCGGGACCGGGCGATGTCGGCCATCTCGCTGTAGCCGACGAAGTACGTGGAGAGCTGGGTGGAGGTGAGCAGCGCCCGGCGCCACTTGCCGGCCGCCTCGCCCTCCTCCTGGAAGCCGCGCCCGGTCATCAGCGCCATCGCCTCCGACTCGGGCAGGTCCTCACAGTGCACGAGCTGGTCGAGCAGCGCGTTGATGGTCATCCGCAGTTGCATCTTGAGCTGCTGCAACCGCACCGGCAGGCCACCGAAGCCGAGACCGGCCATCAGTTCCTCGGTGTAGACCGCCCAGCCCTCGACGAACACGCCGGACTCGGTGAGCGGGCGGACTCGGGTCGGGCCGGTGTGCCGACGGGCATGGGCGAGCTGGAGGAAATGGCCCGGCATCGCCTCGTGCACGGTCAGGTTGCGGATCATGTGGTCGTTGTACTCCCGGTAGAACGACTCGACCCGGTGCGCGGGCCAGTCCGCCGGGGTCGGCGCGATGCAGTAGAAGGTCGGCACGTTCGCCGTCTCCAGCGGGCCGGGCGAGTCGCAGTACGCCACCGCGACGCCCCGGGCGAACTCCGGCATCTCCTGGATCACGCACGGGTCGTCGACGAGGGTGATCAGGTCGTGGGCGCGGACGAAGTCGCTCGCCTCGTCCAGGGTGACCGAGGCCAGCTCGACGATGGAGTTGTCGGCCGGGTGCTCGGCGGCGAGCAGGTCGAGCGCGCGGCGTACCGTCTCGTCGTCGGCCGGACCGCCGACCAGCTCGACGGCCGCCTCGCGGATCGCCGCGGTGACCCGCTCCAGGTTGGCCCAGGCCCGGCGCTGCACCTCGGCGGCGCCCAGCTCGGTGTCGAGGGTGTGCCAGAGCCGCGCCTCCCAGCGGCGCCGGCCCAGCCGCGGGTCGCGCCCCGGCTCGGCGTCGGCGGCCAGGCCGATCCGCAGCCAGGCCACGAACTCCTCCAGCGCGGCGATCGCGTCGGTCGCGGCAGGCTCGACCCGGCCGTACAGCCCCGGCGCCTCGGCCAGCAGCCGGGGCACCTCGTCGCGGATCAGCGCCGCCACGCCGGTGAACTGCCCGACCGCCGTCTCGGCGTGGATCCGCGGCATGTCCCGCAGCGTCGCGCGCGCGGTCGCCAGCGCGTCCGGTACGTCCGACAGCCGCCCGGCCAGGTGGGACAGGCGCTCCTCGACGGGCGCGTACGGGCGGGCGAGCAGCGCGTGCAGCAGCGGGCCCGGGTTGTGCCGCAGCGGGTCCCACTCGTGCGCGCGGATCTCCGTCGACTCGAACAGCGCCCGGTCGACGAGGCTGCTCAGCAGCGCGTGGTCGACGCCCTCCTCGACGTCGAGGGAGTCCGGGTCGATCTCGGAGAGCGCGTCGGCGGCCTCCTTCAGCATCCCCTGGTCCGCCGCGACCGCATCCGCGGAGAGGTCCGGCAGCCGGTCGTCGTACCGGTGGTCCCCCACCGAGGTGGCCAACCCCGGCCGGCTCTCCAGCAACGCCTCCACGATCCGCTCCGCCAGCGGCACGAACGACTCCATCCCCCGACCCTACCGACCGCTGGTGCGGGCCTCGCGTTCGGCGGTGCGGACGGCGTCCGCGTAGGCGAGGGTGGTGCGGCGGAGGGCGGCTTCGGGGTCGATTCCGGCCTGCCGCGCCGCCGCCACCGTGGCGAGGAGGCCGGCGCCGAGTCTGGCCTCGGGGTCCACCTGGGAGTCGGCGAGCGGGGGCGGGACGGCCAGGCCGATGCGGGCGGCGCGATCGAGGATCTTCGCGGCCAGGGCGAGGGCGGGCTGGCTCAGCGCGATGCCGTCCAGCACCGAGTCGCGGGCCTTCTCCTCGCGCTTGATCCGCTCCCAGTTCGCCTCGATCTCGTCCAGCGAGCCCGTCCGCTCGCCGGAGAAGACGTGCGGGTTACGGCGGACCATCTTGTCGACCAGCCCGCCGGCCACGTCGTCGACGTTCCACCGCTCACCCTCGGGCAGATCCTCGGCGAGCCGGGCATGTATCAGCACCTGGAGCAGCACGTCGCCCAACTCCTCGCGGAGCGCGTCGGTGTCGTCGGCGCTGATCGCGTCGTACGCCTCGTAGCACTCCTCGAGCAGGAAGCCGGCGAGGCTGCGGTGGGTCTGCGCCCGCTTCCACGGGTCACCGCCCGGCGAGGCCAGCCGGTCCATCACCTCGACCGCGTCCAGCAGCCGCGCGCCCGGCGGATCCCACGAGCCGTACATCAGCTCCAGCTCGGCCAGGCCCGGCGCCCGGGCCAGCCGCAGCCCCAGCTCGCGGGCCAGCGCCTCGTCACCGGCCGGGCCGGCCAGCCACACCGCCGTCCCGTGCGCCGCCACCGCGTCCAGCAACGCCTGGGTCGCGCCGCCGTCGACAACGGTGACCTCGACGCCCGCCGTGCGGACCGCCGCAGTCAGCCCGCTCTCCGCGCCCGCCAGCACCGGCGCGGAGCGTACGACGTCCCAGGCGGCCGCGGTCAGCAGGCCGGCCGGCAGCCGGGGCGAGGTGACCAGCAGGACGATCCGCGCGGACATGCTCAGGAGGCGGCCGGCTCGGTCGACTCGGTGGCCACCGGCTCCGGGGTGGAGACGTCGGTCACCTGGCCGTTGCCGTCGACGTACGGCAGGTCGTACTGGCGGAAACCGCTCTGGGTCTGCAGCAGCGCCGGGATCTCCAGCGCCGGGAAGCGCGGGTTGACCGTGACGTCGAGCTTCTTGACCTCGGCCTGCAGCGCGGTGCTCACCGCGGAGACCTGGCGGGCGAACGGCGCCTGCTCGAACTGCTTGCGCTGCTCGTCGGCGGACCAGCCGGCCGGGGCCACGCCGCCCTTGACCAGCGCGTCGTAGAGGTCGCCGCGCGAGTCGTCGGTCAGCTCGGCCGGCGGCAGCCCCGCCTGCAGGCCCAGGTAGAGGTCGTACCACTCGGCGGCGAGCTTCGCGTACTCGGTGTTCGGCACGCCCAACTCCTTGCCGATCTGCTCGGCGCTGAGCTGGTCCTGCACCTCCACCTTCTTCTCCTCGGCGATCCGCTTGCCCAGGTCGACGCCGACCAGCAGGTTGAGGATGTCCTGCCGGTCCACGTTCAGCTTCAGCTGCTCCGGCGACGGGGTCGCCCCCTGCTGCGCGGCAGAGGCCTTCACCGACTCCTCGTACGCCGTCTGGGCCTCGTCGTGGATGGCGTCCACCCGGTCGACCGAGTAGGTCCGGTCACCCACGTACGCGGCGACGTCCGGCGCGGACCGGCCGCAGGCACTGAGAGAGAGGACAGCGAGGGCCGCGACGCTGGCGGCGGCGGTGAGACGGCGAGCACGCATGCCGGCCACTCTCTCACGCCCGGTACACGGCTGTGACGCCGCCCACCTGCGAACGCTCACCGCGCTCCTGCCATGGCCGGCTCGCCCAGCACATCTTTGAGGAGTTGCGCGCACCACTCCAGCAGGGCCTGGTCGCGCAGCGGCTCGCCACCCACCCGGCGGGTGCTGGGGCGGGGCACGCTGACCTGGTCGGTGGCCTGCTTGTAGACCGAGTCCGGGTGGTAGCGCTTGAGCCGCAGCTGCTTCGAGTCGGGCAGCGGCAGCGGGCCGAACCGGAGGTGCTTGCCCTGCATCGACACGTCGGTGAGGCCGTACCGGCGGGCCATCAGCCGGAACCGGGCCACCGCGACCAGGTTCTGCACCGGGGCGGGCGGCTCGCCGTACCGGTCGGTCAGCTCGGCGACCACCTCACGCAGCCGCTCGTCGTCGCGCGCCTCGGCGAGCTTGCGGTACATCTCCAGGCGCAGCCGCTCCACCCCGACGTAGTCGTGCGGCAGGTGCGCGTCGATCGGCAGGTCGATCTTGACGTCGCTCTCCTCCTCGGGCTGCTCGCCCTTGAACGCGGAGACCGCCTCGCCGACCATCCGGACGTACAGGTCGAAGCCGACGCCCTCGATGTGCCCGGACTGCTCGCCGCCGAGCAGGTTGCCGGCGCCGCGGATCTCCAGGTCCTTCATCGCCACGTACATGCCGGCGCCCAGCTCGGTGTGCTGGGCGATGGTGGCCAGCCGCTCGTGGGCGTGCTCGGTGAGCGGCTTCTCCGGCGGGTAGAGGAAGTACGCGTACGCCCGCTCCCGGCCCCGGCCGACCCGGCCGCGGATCTGGTGCAGCTGGGCCAGGCCGAGCAGGTCGGCCCGCTCCACGATCAGCGTGTTGGCGTTCGGGATGTCGATGCCGGACTCCACGATCGTGGTGCAGACCAGGACGTCGAACTCCTTCTCCCAGAAGCCGACCATCACCTTCTCCAGCGCGTCCTCGCCCATCTGGCCGTGCGCCACCGCCACCCGGGCCTCGGGCACCAGCTCGCGGATCCGCCGGGCCGCCCGGTCGATCGACTCGACCCGGTTGTGCAGGTAGAAGACCTGCCCGTCGCGGAGCAGCTCGCGGTGGATGGAGGCGGCCACCTGCCGGTCGTCCTGCGCCCCGACGAAGGTGAGCACCGGGTGCCGCTCCTCCGGCGGGGTGGCGATGGTGGACATCTCCCGGATGCCGGTGATCGCCATCTCCAGCGTCCGCGGGATCGGGGTGGCCGACATGCTGAGCACGTCCACCGAGGCGCGCAGCGACTTCAGGTGCTCCTTGTGCTCGACGCCGAACCGCTGTTCCTCGTCGACGACCACCATGCCGAGCTGCTTGAACCGGGTGGCCGTCTGGAGCAGCCGGTGGGTGCCGATGACGATGTCGACGGTGCCGTCGGCGACCATCTCCAGGGTCCGCTCGGTCTCCTTCGGCGTCTGGAAGCGGGACAGCTGCCGGATCTCGACGGGGAACTGGCTCATCCGCTCGGCGAAGGTGTTGTAGTGCTGCTGCACCAGCAGCGTGGTCGGCACCAGCACCGCCACCTGCTTGCCGTCCTGCACCGCCTTGAACGCCGCCCGCACCGCGATCTCGGTCTTGCCGTAGCCGACGTCGCCGCAGATCAGCCGGTCCATCGGGATGGACTGCTCCATGTCCCGCTTGACCTCTTCGATCGCGGCGAGCTGGTCCGGCGTCTCCTGCCATGGGAAGGCGTCCTCCAGCTCCCGCTGCCACGGGGTGTCCGGGCCGAACGAGTGCCCCTTGGACGCCTTGCGGGCGGCGTAGAGCTGGATCAGCTGCGCGGCGATCTCGCGGACCGCCTTGCGGGCCCGGGCCTTGGACTTCTGCCAGTCCGAGCCGCCCATCTTGTGCAGGGTGGGCTGCTCGCCGCCGACGTACCGGGAGAGCTGGTCGAGCTGGTCGGTGGGGACGAAGAGCCGGTCGCCCGGCTGGCCGCGCTTGCTCGCCGCGTACTCGATGACCAGGTATTCCCGGGACGCGCCGTTGACGGTGCGCTGCACCAGCTCGACGTACCGGCCGATGCCGTGCTGCTCGTGCACCACGAAGTCGCCGGCCTTCAGCTCCAGCGGATCGATGGTGTTGCGCCGCCGGCTCGGCATCTTGCGCATGTCCCGGGTGGAGGTGCCCCGGCCGCCGGTGACGTCGTTGCCGGTGAGCACCACGAACCGGGACGCCTCGTCCACGAATCCGGCGGTCAGGCAGCCGCAGCTGACCAGCAGTTCACCGGGGGCCGGCGCGGTCGGCATCTCCTCGGTGAGCCGGGCGCCGAGGCCGGCGTCGCGGAGCACCTCGACGGCCCGCTGGGCGGGACCGTGCCCCTCGAAGACCAGCGCGATCGACCAGCCCTCACCGGCCCAGCGCTTCAGGTCGTCGACCACCCGGGCGGTCTCGCCGTGGTAGAGCGGGGCGGGCTGGGCGGCCAGGGTCACCGCGATCGCGTCGTCGGGGGTGACGTCGACCTCGCGCGGCGCGTCCTCCCAGGGCTGCCGGGCCGGGACGGCGGCGTCGGCCTCGACCAGGCCGAACGGCGCCAGGGTCCACCAGGGCTGGCGCAGGGCGCGGGCGGCCGTGCGTACCTCGGCCAGGGTCTTGAAGGCGGCGGCGCCGAGGTCGACCGGGGCCTGGCCGCCGACGGCGGCCGCGGCCCAGCTGGCCTGGAGGAACTCCTCGGAGGTACGCACCAGGTCGTGCGCCCGGGTGCGGATCCGCTCCGGGTCGCAGAGCAGCACGTGGGTGCCGGCCGGCATGCAGTTCAGCAGCAGCTCCAGGCTCTCGCTGCCCAGCAGCGCCGGAACCAGCGACTCCATCCCCTCGACTGGGATGCCCTCGGCCAGCTTGTCCAGGATCTCGGCGAGCTCGGGGTGCTCCTGCGCGAGGGCGGCGGCGCGCTTGCGGACCGCCGGGGTGAGCAGCAACTCCCGGCAGGGCGGGGCCCAGAGCTGCGGCACCTGCTCGATGGTGCGCTGGTCGGCGACGGCGAAGGTGCGGATCTCCTCCACCTCGTCGCCCCAGAACTCCACCCGGGACGGGTGCTCGTCGGTGGGCGGGAAGACGTCGAGGATGCCGCCGCGGACGGCGAACTCGCCCCGCTTGGTGACCAGGTCCACCCGGGCGTACGCCATGTCGGTGAGCCGGCGGGCCACCTCCTCCAGATCCGCCTCGTCGCCCGCGGCGAACTGCACCGGCTCCAGGTCGCCGAGCCCCTTGAGCTGCGGTTGCAGCAGCGACCGGACCGGTGCCACGACCACCCGCAGCGGCCCGGTGCGGCCGTGCGCGTCCGCGGAGTCCGGGTGGGCCAGCCGGCGCAGCACCGCCAGCCGCCGCCCGACGGTGTCGGAACGCGGGGACAGCCGCTCGTGCGGCAGCGTCTCCCAGGATGGGAAGACCGCCACCTGCTCCGCCGGGAGCAGGCTGCCCAGCGCCGAGGCGAGGTCGTCGGCCTCCCGGCTGGTGGCGGTGACGGCGAGCACCGGCCGACCGGCGCCCCCGCCGCCGACGGCGCCGTCGGGCTCGGCCGCGACCGCGGCGACCGCGAACGGGCGCAACGCCGCCGGGGCGGTTAGGTCGAGCCCGTCGACCTGAGCGGCACCGGAGCGCGCCAGGTCACGCGCCCGGGCCAGCCCGGGGTCGGCCAGGGCGGCGGAAAACAGTCCGGTGAGCATGTGATCACTTCCAAGGAGGTCGCCGGGCCAGCGCGGGGCGTGGCACACAACAGTTGCCCCGCGTCCGGCCGGACGGGGGGTCCAGGTCTGTCAGCCTATCCCCGCCCACCGACCTTCTCCCCCTTCCCGCCCCCCACCACCCCCCAGCGCCCAACCCGCCGCCCCCCCCCAAACCCCCCCCTGCGCGCCACCACCGCCAACAACCGCCCCCTT
>NZ_JAPFQV010000038.1:0-61485 GCF_033804685.1 Micromonospora sp. RTP1Z1 | reverse complement strand
CAGTCCCGGATCCCGGTCGCCACCCTGCTGGCGATGATGGCCGAGGGCATGTCCGTCACGGACATCCTCACCGACCTGCCGTTCCTCGATGAGGAGGACATGGCGGAGGTGCTGAACTACGCGGCGGACGCGGTACGCGACCGGGCGGTCCGCTGACCGGACGGCGCTCAGCGCCCACCGGACCCCCGGACCGCCGGCAGGATCTCGTTCTTCCGAACCGCACCGCCGAGCAGACACCTGCTCGCCGGTGCGGTTCTTCGTACTGCGTCCGCGACGAAAGCGCCCGCGTGAAGCCGGCGTTCTCCTTGACAGGCCCGTCGGAAAGTCTAGACTTACCGTTCGTGACCACTTACCGAGGGCAGGTGCTCGATGCCCTGGGCGACGCGACCCGGCGGTCCATCTTCGAGATCCTCGCCGCGGGGCCGCGCTCCGTCGCGGAGATCGCGGCCGATCTGCCGATCAGCCGGCCCGCCGTCTCCCAGCACCTCAAGGTGCTCAGGGAAGCCGAACTCGTCTCGTCGACGGCGTCGGGCACGCGGCGCCTCTACGCGGTGGACCCGCGAGGGCTGGCGGCAGTACGCGAGTACTTCGACCAGTTCTGGAACCAGGCCCTGGCGGCGTTCGCGGACGTCGTCGAGAATCCAGCCGAGGAGCGACAGTGACAGCTCACACCACGGAACAGAACACCGTCGTACGCGCCAGCGTGGACATCGCCGCCACGCCCGAGCGCGCCTTCACCGTCTTCACAAGCGGCATCGACCGATGGTGGATCCGGAGCCATCACCTGCTGCCCGGCGAGCTGAAGGAGGTCGGGGTCGATCCGCAGGTCGGCGGCCGCCTGTGGGAGGAGAACGACGCCGGGGACGTCTGCACCTGGGCCCGGGTCCTCACCTGGGACCCGCCGCGCACCTTCGCCTTCGCCTGGCTGATCGGCCCCGACTGGAAGGTCCCCGCCCCGGACGCGACCGGCAGCCGGGTCACGGTCAGCTTCACCCCCACCGACACCGGCACTCGAGTGGATCTCGTCCACGACCAGCTCGACGCGCACGGCGCCGGCTGGGAAGGGATACGCGAGGGCGTCGGCGGCGGCGGCGGTTGGCGAGGACTCCTGCGCCAGTTCGCCGAAAAGGTCTGACCGGCGCACGGCCACGCCGCGACCGGGTGCGCCGTCACCCGGGCCGGTCCGGGGCACCGCCACGGTCGCGTGGGATCCCGGCAGGTCACCTGCGAGCATCCGGCCTACGGGCGAGCCGGCCCGGCCGCGGCGGCTCGCAGGTGTCTGCGGCGGACCGGCTTACGGTAGGTTGCACCGCGTGGAGGAGATCGACCGCGCCATCGTCGCTGCGCTGACCGGGGACGGTCGGCTGTCGTACACGGACCTCGCCGAGAAGGTGGGTCTGTCGGTGTCCGCCGTGCACCAGCGGGTCCGCCGGCTGGAGCAGCGCGGCGTCATCAAGGGGTACGCCGCCCGCGTCTCCTTCGAGGCGCTGGACCTGCCGCTGACCGCGTTCGTGGCGATCCGGCCATTCGACCCGTCGCAGCCGGACGACGCACCGGAGCGGCTGGCCCACCTGCCGGAGATCGACTCCTGCTACTCCGTGGCGGGGGAGGACTTCTACATGCTGCTGGTGCGGGTGGCCAGCCCGACGGACCTGGAGCGGGTGCTGCAGGAGATCCGGACCTCTGCGAACGTCACCACCCGCACCACCGTGGTGCTGTCCACGCCGTACGAGAACCGACCGCCGAAGATCAGTGCCGAGCTCCCGGGGCGGGCTCGTTCGCGGGCGGCGGTGGAGACGGCTGGTTCCAACGCTGGATGACCTGCCGCCCGTGCTCGTGGCCGAGCACGCTGACGGTCGCGGTGTCCAGCCGCAGCCGGGCGCCGGCCGACGGGGGCAGGCCGATCCAGCGGGCGCCGAGCACCCGCAGGCTGTGCCCGTGGCCGACCAGAGCGACGTTGCCCTGGTCGAGCAGGGGAGTGACCCGGGCGAGCACTCGGTCCAGCCGCTCGCCGACGTCCGCGGGTGACTCCCCGGCTGGGGAGCCGTCGATCCAGAGATTCCACTGCGGATTCTCCTCGTGGACGTCGGCGGTGGTGCGTCCCTCGTACTCGCCGTAGTTCCACTCGGCCAGGTCGGGGTCGGTGGCGTCGACGTCGAGGCCGGCGAGGTGCGCGGTGCACACGGCCCGCTGCCGGGGGCTGGACAGCACCCGGACGAACCGCCGGCCGGTGAGCATCACGCCGAGCGCGCGGGCCTGCCGCTCGCCGTCGGGGGTGAGCTCCAGGTCGGTGTACGAGGTGTGCCGGTGGCTGGCGCTCCAGGTGGTTTCGCCGTGCCGGATCAGCAGGATCTCTCCCATTCGTCCAGTTAACCAGCCGCGGCGTCTTCCCGTTCACCTAGTATCCTAGGATGCCTTAACGGTGGTGTTGCCCCCCACCACCCGGGGAAGCGGGCGTTTCAGCAAAGGACCCACGGGGACGCGACACGAGAGCGGGCACACGGCCCGCAGCACCCCGGCAAGGGGAGGGGAGTCCCATGAGCTTCACCGAGAAGGCGAAGAGCAAGGCCCAGGAGCTGAGCGGCGTTGCCAGGGAGCGGATCGGTGACGCCACCGACAACGAGCGGTTGAAGGCGGAAGGGGCCAGGGAACAGAGCGCTGCCCGGGCCCGCCAGGCCGGGAAGAACGTCAAGGAAGCCGGCCAGGACGTCAAGGGCGCGTTCAACAAGTGAAGTGACCCGTTCGGCGACGGGCCCCCGGGCACTCCCGGGGGCCCGTCGCCGTGGTCCGGGCCTGCATCCGGTGCCCGGGTACGGCCTTACCGTCAAGTCGGACCGGCGGTCTGCGCTGCCCGATCGCATTCCCCGCACCGGGTGGGGAGCCGACGCCGGCTGGTGCGGCTGGGTAGCCTCCCAGGGTGACGGTCGCCCGCTCCCTACTGCTGTTCGTGCTGGCCGCGCTGGCCGAGATCGGGGGGGCGTGGCTGGTCTGGCAGGGCTGGCGGGAGCACCGGGGGCTGTGGTGGATCGCGGCCGGCGTGCTGGCGTTGGGCGCGTACGGCTTCGTGGCGACGTTCCAGCCGGACCCCAACTTCGGTCGGATCCTGGCCGCGTACGGGGGTGTTTTCGTGGCCGGGTCGCTGGCGTGGGGGATGGCGGTGGACGGGTTCCGCCCGGACCGGTGGGACGTGGCCGGCGCGGCGATCTGCCTGGTCGGCGTCGCGGTCATCATGTACGCGCCGCGGGGGAGCTGACCCCTACGCGTTGGCGGTCCGTGGTGCGGGGCGGCGCCGGTCGACCAGCAACATGGCGGTGGGGTGGGCGACGGCTGGCGGTGTCGGGGTCGGCCGGGCTCGTGGCTCTGGAGGCTAGTGCGGCCGACGGTCCGGGTGTGGTGGTGGGGAAAACGTGTCGCCCGGCACCCCTGGTGCGGGGTGCCGGGCGAGGTAATGCGGGGTCAGTCGTCGCGGTGGTCGGCCCACCACTGCTGGCCGACCTCCGGCAGCGTGTCGATCGGGTCGTAGTAGGCGTAGCGCTTGTTGAGCGCCTCCAGGTCGGCGGACTCGATCGAGGTGCGGTAGTTCTTGGTCCAGTAGGAGATGCCGCGTTCGCGGTCGTACTCGGTGAGCATGTGCACCCAGCGCTTGCCGACGAAGGGGACGTCGCAGACGATCCGCGGCGTGGCGTAGCCGGGCAGGTAGCCCATGATGTCGTGCTGGAGCTGCTGGGCGTGCCAGACCGGGACCCGCCAGTGCTCGGCGTTGGGGATCATGTCGCACATGTAGAAGTAGTACGGCAGGATGCCCGCTTCGCCTTGGAGTGCGAAGCAGAGGTCGAGCAGGTCGGGGGTGGTGGCGTTGACGCCACGCATGAGGACGCCCTGGTTGCGGACGTCGCGGACGCCGACGTCGAGGGCGGTCTGGGTGGCCTTGGCGACCAGCGGGGTGATCGACTGGGCGTGGTTGACGTGGGTGTGGATGGCGAGGTTGACGCCGCGGCGGGCGGCGGTGCGGGCGACCCGCTCAAGGCCTTCGACGACGTCGTGCTGGAGCCAGTGCTGCGGCAGGCCCATGAGGGCCTTGGTGGCGAGCCGGATGTCGCGGACGGTGTCCAGTTCCAGCAGCCGCATCAGGTACGACTCGAGGTTCTTCCACGGCACGTTGGCGACGTCGCCGCCGGAGACGACCACGTCGCGGACGCCGGGGTGGGCCTTGAGGTAGGCGATGTGGGCGTCGTAGCGGTCGACGGGCTTGAGGGTGAGCTTGAGCTTGTCGACGGCGGGGGTGGAGTTGCCGACGAGGTCCATCCGGGTGCAGTGGCCGCAGTACTGGGGGCAGGTGGAGAGCAGCTCGGCGAGGACCTTGGTGGGGTAGCGGTGGGTGAGGCCTTCGGCGACCCACATGTCGTGTTCGTGCAGCGAGTCGCGGCTGGCGTAGGGGTGGGACGGCCAGTCGGTGCGCCGGTCGGAGGCGACGGGGATCATGTAGCGCCGGATGGGGTCGGCGAGGAACGCCTCGGTGGTCATCGGCGCGAACGGGACCATCGTGTTGATCATCTGCGGCGGCACCAGCATGGACATGGTGGCCAGGGCCTTCTGGTCGGCCTCGAGGTCGTCGTAGAACGAGTCGTCGACGGTGTCGCCGAGGACAGTGCGCAGCTGCTTGATGTTCTTGACGCAGTTGACCCGCTGCCACTGGGCGTTCTCCCACTGCTCGCGGGTGACGTGGCGCCAGCCGGGGAAGCGGGTCCAGTCGGGTTCGACCAGGGGGCTGCGGCGGTATTCGTACGGCTGCCCGACGGTCGGTACGGCGACCGGGGCGTGACGGGGTTGAGGGATGGTCTCAACCGGTTGGGTCTGGGTCACGGCCCCTCCTCGTGGGTGGTGCGGGTTGATCAGCGATCCCGAAGGCTACTGGAAAATATCCGGTGAAGAAACTAGTCTGCCGTAAGTTTTCCCGCGACGCGAGTCCTGCCCAGGGCTTCGGGCGGCTTGGCTAGGGGGTCGGCGTGACGTCACCGGTGGGTCTGCACCGCGTTGTGGAACCGGCGGGGGTGCTGCCGCAGGCGGCCTGGCGCCTCGACGCCGACCCGCGGATCGCGGTTAACGAGGTGCGGATCCGGGTCGAGCGGCTGAACCTGGACGCGGCGAGTTTCCGGCAGCTGTCGGAGAAGCACGGCGGCGACGGGGAGAAGGTCCGCGCCGAGGTGCTGGAGATCATCACCACCCGGGGGAAGATGCAGAACCCGGTGACCGGGTCGGGCGGAATGCTGATCGGCACGGTCGAGGAGGCCGGCCGGCGCTCCCCGCTGGGGCTGAAGGCCGGCGACCGGGTGGCGACCCTGGTGTCGCTGACGCTGACCCCGCTGATGATCCTCGACGGGCTGGCCCGCTGGGACGGGCGCAGCGAGCAGGTGCCCTGCGACGGGTACGCGATCCTGTTCGCCCGGTCGATCGCGGCGGTGCTGCCGGCCGACCTGCACCCGGAGCTGTCCCTGGCGGTGCTGGACGTGTGCGGGGCGCCGGCGCTGACCGCCCGGGTGGTGGCCGAGCACGTGGCACGGCGGCAGCGCGCTGGGGACCCGCGGCCGGTGACCGTGGCGGTGATCGGCGGCGCCGGCAAGAGCGGGTCGCTGTCCCTGGCGGCGGCGCGGCGGGCGGGTGCGGGTCGTACCGTCGGGGTGGTGCCGGTGGCGGCGGAGCGGGACGCGCTGGAACGCGCCGGGCTGGCGTCGAGCGTCGCGTTGGCCGACGCCCGCGACCCGGTGGGCCTGTCGATGGCGGTGACCACCGCGCTGGGCGCGCCGGCCGACGTGACGGTGGTCTGCGTGGACGTGCCGGGCTGTGAGCACGGGGCGATCCTGGCCACCGAGGACGGCGGCACGGTGATCTTCTTCTCCATGGCGACGAGTTTCGCGGCGGCGGCGCTGGGCGCTGAGGGCCTTGCGGCGGACGTGACCATGCTGGTGGGCAACGGGTACACGCCGGGGCACGCGGCGCTGGCGTTGGAGCTGCTGCGCTCCGAGCCGGGGGTGCGTGGTCTCTTCGAGTCCCGGTTGGCGGCAGACTGAAGCCCATGACTAACCCCTCGACCTTGTACCGCGGCGGTGTGCTGCACTGTCCGGCCGAGCCGAGCGCGACGGCGCTGCTGGTCCGTGACGGCCGGATCGCCTGGCTGGGTGCCGGCGCGGACGCGCCGGCCGCCGACCGGGTGGTGGACCTCGACGGCGCGCTGGTGACCCCGGCGTTCGTGGACGCCCACGTGCACGCCACCGACACCGGGCTGGCCCTGTCGGGCCTGGACCTGTCGGCGGTGCGGTCGGCCGGTGAGCTGCTGGACGCGGTGTCGGCGTTCGCGGCGGGCCTGCCGGGTGACGCGGTGGTGCTGGGGCACGGCTGGGACGAGTCGAACTGGTCGGACGGGACCCTGCCGGACGCGGCGGCGCTGGACCGGGCGGCCGGGGGCCGGCGGATGTACCTGTCGCAGGCGTCGATCCACTCGGCGCTGGTGTCTCAGGCGCTGTTGGCGGCCTGCCCGGAGGCGGCGGCCGCGCCCGGCTACGACCCGTCGGGGTGGCTGCGCCGCGACGCGCACCACGTGGTGCGGGCGGCGGCGCAGGGGTCGGTGACCCGGGCGCAGCGGATCGCCGCGCAGCGGGTGGCGTTGCGGCACGCGGCGTCGCTGGGCATCGGCGCGGTGCACGAGTGCGGTGGGCCGGAGATCTCGGACGAGGCGGATTTCACCGGCCTGCTGGGGATCTCCGGGGACGGGGTGCCGGAGGTGTACGGCTACTGGGGTGAGCTGCTCGGCGCGGCGCGGGCCCGGGACCTGGGCGCGGTCGGGGCGGGCGGGGACCTGTTCGCCGACGGGGCGTTGGGGTCGCGGACGGCGCACGTGTCGGCGGCGTACCTGGACTCCGAGGGCGGGTCGTGCGGGCACGGGTATCTTTCGGCGGAGCAGGTGCGCGACCACCTGCTGGACTGCACCGCGCACGGCCTGCAGGGCGGGTTCCACGCGATCGGCGACGCGGCGATCGGCACGGTGCTGGCGGGGTTCGCGGCGGCGGCGGAGAAGGTGGGCACCGATCGGCTGCGGGCGGCCCGGCACCGCGTCGAGCACGCGGAGGTCATGAGCAAGCGGTTGATCGCCGGGTTCGTGGAGTACGGGATCGTGGCGAGCATGCAGCCGGCGTTCGACCGGCTGTGGGGTGGCGCGGGCCGGATGTACGAGTCGCGGCTGGGTCTGTCCCGGTCGTTGCAGTCGAACCCGATGGGGGCGATGCACTCGGTCGGGGTGGCGTTGGCGTTCGGGTCGGATTCGCCGGTGACGCCGCTGGACCCGTGGGGCTCGGTGCGGGCGGCGGCCGCGCACCACAACCCGGCGCAGCGGATGAGTGTGCGGGCGGCGTTCGCCGCGCACACCCGCGGCGGGTGGCGGGCGGTGCACCTGGACAACGAGGGTGTGCTCGCGTTGGGTGCGCCGGCGACGTTCGCGGTGTGGTCCACCCCGGCCGGGGTGGACCGGGGACTGCCGGTGCTGTTGGCCGAGGACCCGGAGTTGCGGGGCGCGGACGATCCGACGCCGCTGCCGGTGTGCCGGGCCACGGTGCTGCGCGGTGAGCTGATCTATGAGGAAGGGTCTTTGTGACGGGCAAGCTTGAGCTGGATCCGGTGCTGGTGGCGCGGGCGCGGGAGTTGGCGCGCCGTGCCGGGCAGCCGGTGGTGGATCTGGCGCGCAGCCACACCACCGTGTCGGTGGAACGGGCGGTGCTGCGGCTGGCCGGGGTGAGCGGCGCGGACCCGGACGGCATCCCGTGGGTGAACCGGCTGGTCGACGCGGTGGTCGCCGACACAGGGCTGGGGCACGGGGTGGCGGCGTCGGTGTTCGACGCCCTGGCGCGGGAGCAGATCAGCGACGTGACGCTGCTGGCGCAGAAGGCCGCCGCCGGGTCGGTGCGGTTCGACCAGCCGACCGGGAAGGCCGCGACGGCGGCGCGGAAGGCCGCCCGGAAGGCGGTCGCCGCGGGCGTCCGGCAGATCGACCGGCGCCGGGCCGAGCGGGATCGCCTGGTCAAGCGGTACGGAGATCCGAAGCAGCGGCCGTGGATCTACCTGATCGTGGCCACCGGGGACATCTACGAGGACATCCCGCAGGCGCAGGCCGCCGCCCGGGCCGGCGCGGACGTGATCGCCGTGATCCGCTCCACCGGGCAGTCGCTGCTGGACTACGTGCCGGAGGGCGCGACCCGGGAGGGGTTCGCCGGCACGTATGCCACGCAGGAGAACTTCCGGCTGATGCGGGCGGCGCTGGACGAGTCGTCGAAGGAGCTGGGCCGGTACGTGCGGCTGACGAACTACGCGTCGGGTCTGTGCATGCCGGAGATGGCGGCCCTGGCGGGCATGGAGCGGCTGGACATGATGCTCAACGACTCCATGTACGGGATCCTGTTCCGCGACATCAACCCGATCCGCACGTTCGTCGACCAGCGGTTCTCCCGGCAGGTGCACGCCCGGGCGGGCATCATCATCAACACCGGTGAGGACAACTACCTCACCACCGCCGACGCCGTCGACGAGGCGCACACGGTGACGGTGTCGCAGCTGCTCAACGAGTACTTCGCGCACGAGGCGGGGCTGGCCGACTGGCAGTTGGGGCTGGGCCACGCGTTCGAGATCAACCCGGACCTGCCGGAGTCGTTCCGGCTGGAGCTGGCGCACGCGCTGCTGGCCCGGGAGCTGTTCCCCGACGCGCCGCTGAAGTGGATGCCGCCGACGAAGCACATGACCGGCGACGTGTTCCGCGGCAACCTGCTCGACGGGTTCTTCAACCTGGTCGGCGCCATGACCGGGCAGGGCATCCTGCTCGTCGGCATGATGACCGAGGCGGTGGTGACGCCGTGGCTGTCGGACCGGGACATCGCCCTGCAGAACGTCCGGTACGTGCTCAACGCCGCCGGCGGGCTGCGCGAGGACTTCGTGCCGGCGCCGGGCGGGTTCATCCAGCAGCGCGCCCACCGGGTGCTCTCCGAGGCGGTGGACCTGCTGGAGCGCATCGGCGACCAGTCGCTGCTGACGGCGATCGCCGAAGGCACCTTCGGGATCATGAAGCGGCCGGCGGACCGGGGCAAGGGCCTGGACGGGGTCGCGAAGCACGAGGGCGACTACTACAACCCGGCCACGGAGATCCTGGAGCAGCCGGCATGACCGACAAGACGATCGTCCGACCGTACGGGGACACCACCGGCGACGGCATGGTGCAGGTGTCGTTCACCCTGCCGGTGCCGCACGACAAGCGGGCTGAGGGCGCGGCGATCCAGCTCGCGAACAGGATGGGCATCGACCCGGCGATGCTGGTGCACGCCAAGCCGATGAGCGAAGGGTTCACCTTCTTCGTGGTGTACGGGCGGGTGAACCATCTGGTGGACCTGGCGGCGGTGCAGGTGGTGGAGCGGGACTTCCCGCTGCTGTCGGCCAAGGAGGTCAACGGGGTGGTGAAGGAGCAGTTGCGGCGCAAGCTGTCCGTGGTGGGGGCGTGCATCGGCACCGACGCGCACACCGTCGGCATCGACGCGATCCTCAACGTCAAGGGCATCGCCGGGGAGAAGGGCCTGGAGTACTACCGGGAGTTGAAGGTCACCAACCTGGGCGCGCAGGTCAGCGTTCCCGAGCTGGTGGAGGCCGCCCGGCAGGAGAGGGCCGACGCGGTGCTGGTGTCGCAGGTCGTCACCCAGCGCGACGCGCACCTGCACAACACCCGGGAGATGTCCGCGGCGTTCCGGGAGGCGATGCCGGCCGGGAAGCGGCCGCTGTTGATCGTCGGCGGGCCGCGGTTCGACGAGTCGATGACCGACGAGCTGGGGGTGGACCGGATCTTCGGGCGGGGCACCACCCCGGGTGAGGTCGCGAGCTACCTGGTCCACGCGCTGATCACGAACAAGAAGGCGAGAGCATGACTGACCGACGGCTGGGTTTGACGGTGACGCACCGCCGGTACGTGCCGTACTCGCACGCCCACTACGCGGGGAACCTGGTCGACGGGGCGTACGCGCTGGGGCTGTTCGGGGACGTCGCCACCGAGGTGTGCATCCGCACCGACGGCGACGAGGGACTGTTCGCCTCCTACTCCGACGTGCAGTTCCGGGCGCCGATGAAGGCCGGCGACGTCCTCGAGGTGACCGCGACGGTGACCCGGGTCGGCACCCGCAGCCGCACCATCGACTTCGAGGCCCGCGTGGTGTGCCGGGGCCGCCCCGACAGGTCCGAGTCGGCGGCCGAGGTGCTGGAGACGTCGATCGTGGCGGTCACCGCGACCGGCACCGTGGTCGTACCCCCGGCGGCGTGAACGTCGCCGTCTGCGCCGACGTCGGGTCGACGTACACCAAGGCGGCGGTGGTCGATCTCGACGGCGGGGCGCTGCTGGCGGCCGCGTCGGCGCCCACCACCGTCGGCACCGACGTGCTGCACGGTCTGGACGCCGCGGTCACGGCCGCCACCGCCGCGCTCGGCGTGGCGGACGTGCCCTGGTACGTCTGCTCGTCGGCGGGCGGTGGCCTGCGCCTCGCGGTCGTCGGCTACGAGCCTCTGGTGACCGCGCAGGCCGGCCGGCGGGTCGGCCTGTCCGCCGGGGCGAACGTGGTGCACGTGGCCGCCGGGCGGCTCGGCGCGGCCGAGTTGGCTGCACTGCGCGCCGCGCGCCCCGACGTGGTGCTGCTGGTCGGCGGCACCGACGGCGGGGACGCCGAGACGCTGACCCACAACGCCACCCGGCTGGCCAGGGCCCGCTGGCGGGTGCCCGTCGTGCTCGCCGGCAACGCCGACGTCCGCGACGACCTGCATGCCCTGCTCGCCGCCGCGAAGGTGCCGGTGACGGTCGCCGACAACGTGCTGCCCCGCATCGGCGTGCTGGCCCCCGGGTCGGCGCGGGCGGCGATCCGGGAGGTGTTCCTGCGCCACGTCATCGGCGGCAAACGACTCTCCCGGGGTCCCCGGTTCGCCCGGCTGGTGCGGGCGGCCACCCCCGACGCGGTGCTCACCGGGGTGGAGGTCCTCGCCGACGCCCTCGGCGGGGACCTCGCCGTCGTCGACGTCGGCGGGGCCACCACCGACGTGTACTCGGTGCTCACCCCCGACGAGCGGGACAGCGGTCCCGGCCGGGAGGTCACCGGCACCCTGTGGCGGGCCCGCACAGTGGAAGGGGACCTGGGCATGCGGTGGAGCGCCCCCGGTGTGGTGCGCGCCGCCGCCGAGGAACGCCTCCTCGCCCCGGCCGAGCAGGACAACTTGGCCGCGGCCGCGGCGGCGCGGGCCGCCGACCCCGGTTTCCTGCCCGCCGACGACACCGACCGGGCAGTCGACGCCCGGATCGCCGCCCTCGCGGCGACCGTGGCGTTGCGCCGGCACGCCCGCGGCGCGGCGACCGGGGAACGGGCCGGCCGGGACCTGCGGGACGTGCGGCTGCTGGTCGGCTCCGGCGGGGTGCTGCGCCACGCGGCGCCCGCCGACGCCGCCGGTGTGCTGGGGGCGGTGCTGGCCGACCACGCCGGCGGGTGGCCGCTGCCGCGCCCGGCCCGGCCCGTCGTCCACGACGACAACGTGCTGGCCGCCGGTGGGCTGCTCGCCGCCGACCATCCGGCGGCGGCGCGGGCGCTGCTGCGCCACCACCTGGACCGCTGACCGCACCGACGGCCGCCGCATCGAGACGCGCCGACGCGACACGCCGTGTCGCAACACACGACAGGCCCGGGTGGGTTGACAGCGGGCGGGGTGCAACACGTACCGTCTTTGAGTCCTACCACGGGAAGCGGCTGTTGTTCGCTTCGTCCCTTCGCCCGCTGGCCGAGCGACCTTCACAGTCGCGGCGGCCAGGTCCAGCGGGCGGGGGTCGGCGGGGCGGCGCGAACCGGCCGCGGTTACCGGTGTACGGGCAGGGTGAAGGGCACGGCCAGTAGACAACGGCCAGGCGGGGGCAGCCAGTCCACGTCCGGTCGGTCCGAAGGTCGGCGCCGTTCACCCTCGCCCCACCGGCCGGGAAGGGCCTGGGAGCATCGGGGCGCGGCGCAAGCCGCGCCCCGATTTAGTTCCCGCCTCAGACCTCCCGCCGGTACGCCTCGAGACGGTCGGCGAGCAGCACCGGTTGGCTCAGCGCGAGCAGGTGCCCGCCGGGCAGCTCGTCGGGCTCCACGCCCAGCCGCTCACGCGCCAGCCGCCGCTGGAACTCCAGCGGGAAGAACCGGTCGTCGCGGCCGGACACCACCCGGGTCGGCACGTCCGGCCAGCGGCGCAGCGGGTTCGGCCGGGTGAACACCGCCGCCGACTCCGGCTGCCCGCCGGCGGCCATGAGGCGCGCGGTCACCTCCTCCGGCACGTCGTGGAAGAAATCCACCAGCAGGTCCACATCGGCGTCCGGGGCGCGGCCCTGCGCGACCGCGTACGCCGCGCGGGCCGGGGCGTGGCCGGTGGCCGCCCACCACTCGCCCGCGGTCTCCCCAGGCGCGGGGATCATCGGGTTGACCAGCACCAGCAGCCGCACCGCCGGATGGTCGGCCACCAGCGGCGCCGTGAACGCTCCCAGCGACTGCGCCACCAGCGTCACGTCGCGGTGGCCGTCGACCGCGGCGCGGACCGTGTCGGCGTACTCGGGCAGGGCGGCGTGCTCGTCCGCGGCCGGCAGGTCCACCGCCACCGCCTCCCGACCCCGCCGCCGCAGCTCACCGACGAGCAGCTGCCAGTAGTCGGCGCTGCCACCGGCGCCCGGAACCAGTACGTACCTTGTCGCCGCTGTCGGCGGCCCGTCTGCCCACATGCCGCCACCGTGCCAGCCGGGTACGACACTGCGGCGGATCCGCGCCGCCTCCGGTCGGTCAGGGGACGGTGGGGCGGGCCCGCACATGCAGTCGCTCGCCCTGCGGGCCGAACAGGGTGAGCAGTTCCGCGGGCTGCGGGTCGGGGTTGGCCACCGCGTGCGGCAGTCGGGTGTCGAACTCGGCGACCTCCCCGGGGTTCAGCAGCAGGTCGTGCTCGGCCAGCAGCAGGCGGACCCGACCGGACAGCACGTACAGCCACTCGTAGCCCTCGTGGGTCTGCTGTTCGGGCTCGGCGGGGGTGTGCGGGGGGAGGATCTGTTTGAAGGCCTGCAGGCCGCCCGGGCGGCGGGTCAGCGGCAGGAACGTGATGCCGTGGCGCACGATCGGGCGCGGGTGCACCCTCGGGTCGCCGGTGGCGGGCGCGCCGACCAGCTCGTCCAGCGGCACCTGGTGGGCCCGGGCGAGCGGCAGCAGCAGCTCAAGGGTGGGCCGGCGGCCACCGGACTCCAACCGGGACAGGGTGCTGACCGAGATGCCGGTGGTCTCCGCGAGCTGGGCGAGCGTGACGCCGCGTCGGGTGCGCAGGGCCCGCAGCCGGGCACCCACCGCCGCCAGCACGGTCGACTCCTCGTTTGCCATAACGGCAACATTACTTGCCGCTGAGTCGGGTCGGGCGCACGGTGGGCACCGACAACAGCGACGGAGGCGACGATGAACGACAGATACGACGTGGTGGTGATCGGCGGTGGGGCCGCCGGGCTCGCCGGGGCGCTGGCCCTGGCCCGGGCGCGACGATCCGTACTCGTGATCGACGCGGGCCAGCCCCGCAACGCGCCGGCCGGACAGGTGCACAACTTCCTCGGGCGCGACGGCACACCGCCGGCCGAGCTGCTCGCCGCCGGACGCGACGAGGTCACCCGGTACGGGGGCGAGATCGTCGCCGGGACGGCCGAGGACGCGACGAGGGACGGCGACGACTTCCTGGTGAGCCTGCACGACGGGCAGGAAGTGCGGGCCCGTCGGCTGCTGGTCACCACCGGGCTGGTCGACGAGCTGCCCGACGTGCCCGGGCTGGCCGGGCGGTGGGGACGCGACGTGCTGCACTGCCCGTACTGCCACGGCTGGGAGGTCCGCGACCGGCGGATCGGGGTGCTGGCCACCGGGCCCCTCGCGGCGCACCAGGCGCAGCTGTGGCGGCAGTGGAGCCCCCACGTGACGCTGCTGCTGCACGGCGTCCCGGCGCCCGGGGCGGAGGAGGCCGAACGGCTCGCGGCGCGGGGGATCACCGTCGTCGACGGCCCGGTCGCCGCGCTGGAGGTGACCGGCGACGCGCTCACCGGGGTACGGCTGGCCTCCGGCGAGGTCGTCGCGCTCGACGCCGTGGTGGTGGCCGCCCGGGCCACCGCGCGGGCCGGCGTGCTGGAGTCGCTCGGGCTGGCCCCGGTCGACGTGGAGATGGCCGGTCACGTCGTCGGCGCGCAGATCGCCGCCGACCCGACCGGCGCCACCGCCGTGCCCGGCGTGTGGGTGGCCGGCAACGTCGCCGACGTACGCGCGCAGGTGATCACGGCCGCGGCGGCCGGGTTGAACGCCGCCGCGGCGATCAACGCCGACCTGATCGCCGAGGAGACCGACGACGCCGTCGACGGCTACCGACGTGACCTGAGCACGATGTTCGAGCAGGCTGCCTGGGAGGAGCGCTACCGGGCCCGGCCGGCGGTGTGGAGCGGGCGGCCCAACCCGCAGCTGGTGGCCGAGGCCACCGCCCTGCCCCCCGGCCGGGCGCTGGACGTCGGCTGCGGCGAGGGCGCCGACGCCGTCTGGCTCGCGCAGCGGGGCTGGCAGGTCACCGCCGTCGACATCGCCGACACCGCCCTGCGGCGGGCCGCGACGCACGCCGCGGCGGCCGGCGAGCCGACTGCCGCGAGGATCACCTGGACGCAGGCGGACCTGCGTGAACAGCCGCCCGCCGCCGGCCGGTACGACCTCGTGACGGCGCAGTTCATGCACCTGCCGGGCGACGCGCGACGGCAGTTGTTCGCGCGGCTCGCCGCCGCGGTCGCCCCGGGCGGCACCCTGCTGATCGTCGGGCACCACCCGTCCGACCTGCGCACCACCGCACACCGGATGCACTTCCCCGAGATGATGTACACCGCGGAAGAGGTCGCGTCCGCCCTCGACCCCCGGGTCTGGCAGGTGTGCGTGGCCGAGGCCCGGCCGCGTGCCGCGGTGGACCACGACGGGCGGGCCATCACGATCCACGACGCGGTTCTGGTGGCGCGCTGCCACGGCTGAACGCCACCGGGTTGCCCGCGGACGCCCGCTGGGCGCCGTCTGCCGCGAAATCCGGTGCTACCAGGTTATCCTCCCTGGTATGACCAGACCGGTGAGGAAACTGTCGATCTCCGTTCCGCCGGACGTCGCCGAGCGCCTCGAGCGTGAACCCAACGCCAGCGCCTACCTGGTGGAGGCCGCTCGTGCGCTCATGCGCCGGGAGGCGCTGACCGCCGAACTGGCGCACAAGGGCATCCAGGTCACCGAGGACGGCGTGGCCCGGGCGCGGGCGGCCCGCGCGGCGGTGGACGCGGCCTGGCCGCCGGAGCGCTACCAGGCGGTGCGCGAGCGGGTGCGCCACGCGGTCGACACCGAGGTCACCGGCTCCTCGCAGGTGCCGGCCGCGTGACGGCGGACGACGCGCCGCCGGTACGGCTGGTGCTGGACCGGTCCGCGCTGCTGGCCTACCTGGCCGGATCGGTGCACGTGGGAGAGCCGCTGCACGAGGTGATCGCCGACGGGGTGCGGTTCGGCGTGACTGCCGTGGCCGCCGCCGAGACCCTCGCCGTCGTGGACGACCCGAAGGACCGGGCGGCGCTGCGTCGGCTGCTCGCTCTGGACGCGTGCGCCGTGCTGCCGACTCCCGCCGGATCGTGGCAGGAACTGGCCTACTGGCGAGGCTTCACCGGCCGGGTCGACCTGGCGACGACGGTGCTCGCCTGCCTGGAGCACGACGCCCCGATCCTGACCGGCGAGTCACGGTACGGCGACGGAGAACTGCCGGTGATCCCACTGCCCGACTAGGCGGGCCACCGGACCGGTGCACGGCGGCGCCGTCCGGGTAGCCTTCGGCGCGTGATCGTGGTGAGGTGCCGGTGACGACGCTCGACCGGGAAGAGACGCGTGCCACCGACGGGGCACGCGAGGGCGGGAGCGGTCAGCCGCTGCCGCTGAAGGTGGCCGTACCGCTGGCGGTCGTGGCCGGGCTGGCGCTGCTGGCCGCGTTCCCCCCGTACGGGGTGTGGCCGCTGACGCCGGTCGGCGTGGCGCTGCTGACCGCGGCGGCCCACCGGCGGCGGCTGCGCGCCGGCGCCGGGCTGGGCTTCCTCGCCGGGGTGGCCCTGTTCCTGCCGCTGCTGGAATGGACCAACCTGTACACCGGCCACCTGCCCTGGGTGCTGCTGTCCCTGCTGCAGGCCGGCTACCTGGCGCTGCTCGGCGCGGCCACCGCCTGGGTGACCCCGCTGGTCGATCGGTACCGGTGGGCGTGGCCGGCGGTGACCGCGCTGCTGTGGGTGGGGCAGGAGGCGCTGCGGGACCGCACCCCCTTCGGCGGGTTCCCGTGGGGGCGGCTGGCGTTCAGCCAGGACTCCTCCCCGCTGCTGCCGCTGGCCGCGCTCGGCGGAGCGCCGCTGGTCACCTTCGCGGTGGCGCTGGCCGGCGGGCTGCTGGTCGCCGTCGCCTGGCGGCCGTGGCACCACCAGGCCGGGCAGTGGCGGCCGGTGGCCGGGCTGCTCGCCGCGCTGGCTGTCGTCCTCGGCGCCGGGTCGGCCGTGCCGGTCGGCGTACGCGGCGGGGGCGAGAGCCTCACCGTGGCCATCGTGCAGGGCAACGTGCCCCGCCTCGGGTTGGACTTCAACGCCCAACGCCAGGCCGTGCTCAACAACCACGTCGACGCCACGCTGACCCTCGCCGGGCAGGTCGCCGCCGGCGCGCAGCGCCGTCCCGACCTGGTGGTATGGCCGGAGAACTCCAGCGACATCGACCCGCTGCGCGACCCTGGAGCCGGGGACCGGATCTCCCAGGCCGCCGACGCGATCGGCGCGCCCATCCTGGTCGGCGCGGTGCTGCTCGGCCCGGGCGTCGGGCAGGTCCGCAACGCCGGCCTGCTGTGGCGCCCCGGCAGCGGAGCCGACCTCGGGCAGCTCTACACCAAGCGGCACCCGGTGCCGTTCGCCGAGTACGTGCCGCTGCGCAGCATCGCCCGCAAGGTCAGCTCCGAGGTCGACCGGGTCCGCTCCGACTTCGTCGCCGGCACCAGCCCCGGCGTGCTCGACGCCGGGCCGGCGGTGCTCGGCGACGTGATCTGCTTCGAGGTCGCCTACGACGGCATCGTCCGGGACACCGTCACCGGCGGAGCGCAGCTGTTGGTGGTGCAGACCAACAACGCCACCTTCGACGTGGCCGAGGCCCGCCAGCAGCTGGCGATGGTGCGGCTGCGGGCGGTCGAGCACGGCCGTGCCGGGTTGATGGCCTCCACGGTCGGAGTGTCCGGGTTCGTTACCCCGGACGGGCGGGTAACCGGCGCCACCGGGTTCAACACCGCGGCGGTGGTGGTCCGGCAGATGCAGGTCGGGGACGGTCGTACGCCGGCCACCCAGGTGGGGGTGTGGCCCGAGGCGGCCCTCGCGGCGCTCGCCGTCGTGGCGCTGGCCGGTGCGGCGGTGCTGCGCCGCCGCCGGGAGGTCGCCCCCGAATAGGACGACTGGTGCCGGTACGCCGGCGGAGGGCGGTAACGCGGTGGGCGAGGCAGCCGACAGGCGGACGGTCGGCCATCCCGGGGTGGGGCGGGTCCTCGTGGTCATCCCGACCTACGACGAGGCCGACAACGTCACCCGGATCGTCGCGCGGGTCCGCGCGGCCGCGCCCGGGGTGGAGATCCTCGTCGCCGACGACAACAGCCCCGACGGCACCGGCGCGATCGCCGACGCCCTCGCCCGCACCGACCCGCAGGTGCACGTGCTGCACCGGAAGGGCAAGGAAGGGCTCGGCGCGGCCTACCTGGCCGGTTTCGCCTGGGCCCGGGAGCGCGGGTACGACGCGGTGGTGGAGATGGACGCCGACGGCTCGCACGCCCCGGAGGACCTGCCGGCGCTGCTGGACGCCGCCCGCGACGCCGACGTGGTGATCGGCTCCCGGTGGACACGCGGGGCGCAGGTGGTCAACTGGCCGCTGCGCCGGCTGCTGCTGTCGCGCTGCGGCAACCTGTACGCCCGGCTGGCGCTGGGCATGCCGGTCTCCGACGCCACCGGCGGCTACCGGGTGTACCGGTCGACGGCGTTGGCGGCGATCGACCTGGAGTCGGTCTGCTCCCAGGGCTACGCGTTCCAGGTGGAGCTGTCCCGACTGGCGCACCGCGCCGGGGTGCGCATCGTGGAGGTCCCGATCACCTTCGCCGAGCGGGAGCACGGCGACAGCAAGATGAGCCCGCTGATCGTGGCCGAGGCGCTGTGGCGGGTCACCGGGTGGGCGCTGCAGGACCGGCGTACGGCGGTGCGGCGGGGCCTGCACGGCACCCCCGACGGTCAGGTCCGGTGGCCCTGAGCGGCGCCGTGTCATGCTGGAGAGGGCGGATTCCGGCCGCCCCAGGCAGATGAGGTGACATGCGCCGAGGACTGAGATTCGTACCGCCGGCCCTGCTGCTGCTCGCGGTGCTGGAGCTGACGGTGTTCGTCCTGGTGGGCCGGGAGATCGGGTTCGGTGCCGCGGTGCTGCTGGTGTTCGCCGCGTCCCTGCTCGGTCTGGTGCTGCTGCGCCGCGAGGGGATGCGCGCGTGGCGGGGCTTCCGGGCCGCCGTAGAGTCCCGTCAGCCTCCGGGACCGCAGGTGACCGACGGGCTGGTGGGACTGCTGGGGGCCTTGTTGCTGACGACCCCCGGCCTGATCAGTGGCGTGGTCGGGCTGCTGCTGCTGGTACCGCCGGTGCGCCGGATCGCCCGGGTCGGCGTGCAGCGTGCCGCGGAGCGCCGGGTGTCGTCGATGGCCGCCGGTGACCTGTTCGGCCCCCGCCGGGTGCGGGTGCGGGTGCGCCGGGGCGAACCGCAGCCCGCGCCGACGCCGGCGGCGGCCTCGCCGCAGCCGGTCACGGACCCGGGGCGGGCCATCGAGGGCGAGATCATCGAGCCCGGCCGGCCCTGAGCGACACACGACGAAGCGCCCCCGGGAAGAACCTTCCCGGGGGCGCTTCGCCCGTTCGTGGTGCGGCTCAGGCGCGGCCGCGCCGAGTGCGGACCTCCTGGAGCCGCTCAGCCAGGATGTCCTCCAGCTCGGCGATCGAGCGTCGCTCCAGCAGCATGTCCCAGTGGGTACGCGGCGGCTTGGCCTTCTTCTGCTCGGGCTCGTTGCCGTCGACCAGCCGGGCGACGCTGCCGTCGAACTTGCACTCCCAGGTCGCGGGGACCTCGGCGTCGACGGCGAACGGCACCTCGAACTGGTGGCCCTTGGCGCACAGGTACTCGCGGGTCTGCCGCGGCGCGAGCTCGGTGTTGCGGTCGGATTCGTAACTCACCGCGCCCAGGCGGCTTCCGCGCAGCATACGGTCGCCCATGATCGACTTCCCCTCGTTCGTGGTGCTGGTCTTCTCGGTGTAACGGTCCGTCGCCACCGGGGCATTCCCGCCCGGCTGGGTGATCCGGCCCCGCGACCCCTGCAAGGGTAACCGGCCATGAACCGAGCCCGGCGGGGTCGTCCCCGGCCGGGTCGAAACGGTGGAGTGTTTTCGCCGTCACGGGGGATGTTAGCGCCCCCAGGTGTGCGGGAGGTGACGATGACCAGTGACGCGCCGGTCGAAGCCCAACCGCCCGGCGGGAAGACCTTCTTCGGTCACCCGCGGGCGCTGTCGACCCTGTTCCTCACCGAGATGTGGGAACGGTTCAGCTTCTACGGCATGCGGGCGATCCTGGTGCTCTACCTGACCGCCGCGGTCGCCGACGACGGGCTGGGCATCCGGGAATCCACCGCGAACGCCGTGTACGGCACCTACAACGCGATGGTCTACCTGATGGCGCTGCCCGGCGGCTGGGTCGCCGACCGCCTCATCGGGGCCCGGCGCAGCGTGCTGTGGGGCGGCGTGGTCATCGCGGCCGGCCACTACGTGATGGCGATCCCGACCCGGTGGAGCGTGTTCGCCGGGATGGCGCTGATCGTGCTCGGCACCGGCCTGCTCAAGCCCAACATCTCGACCATGGTCGGTGACCTGTACGACCGGGACTCGCCGCGCCGCGACGCCGGGTTCTCCCTCTTCTACATGGGCATCAACCTGGGCGCGTTCATCGCACCGCTGATCACCGGCTTCCTCGGCGAGAGAATCAACTGGCACCTGGGCTTCGGCGCCGCCGCGATCGGCATGACCTTCGGCGTGCTGCAGTACGTCCTGGGCCGGCGCAACCTCGGCGAGGCCGGCGCCCGGCCCGCCGACCCGCTGCTGGGCGCGGACCGCCGCCGGGCGCTGACCCGCATCGGCGTCGTCACCTTGGCGGTGCTGCTGGTGCTCGCCGTCCTCGCCCTGGTCGGGCTCTTCACCGTCAACACCGTGGTGAACCTGCTCACCATCGTCACCGTCCTGGTGACCATCGGCTACTTCACCCGGATCCTCACCGACCGGGAGATCAGCGGCACCGAACGCAGCCGGATGAAGGCGTACCTGTGGCTGTTCGTCTTCGCCGCGGCGTTCTGGCTGATCTACGACCAGGCCGGGTCGGTGCTGAACATCTTCGCCGAGGACAAGACCGACCGGGATGTGCTCGGGTTCACCTTCCCGGCGTCCTGGCTCCAGTCGGTCAACCCGATCCTGATCATCATCGGCGCGCCGCTGGCCGCCTGGCTGTGGCTACGCCTCGGGCACCGGGCCTCCACCCCGATGAAGTTCGCCGTCGGTCTGGTCCTCAACGGCCTGTCGTTCGTGCTGATGGCCGCGGCCGCCCAGGCCGCCGTCGGCGGCGACCTGGTCTCCCCGTGGTGGCTGGTGGCCGTGTACGCCATCCAGGTCGCCGGTGAGCTGGCGCTGAGCCCGGTGGGCCTGTCGGCCACCACCAAGCTCGCCCCGGTCAAGTACGCCAGCCAGATGATGGGCCTGTGGTTCCTCGCCACCGCCGTCGGCGACGCGATCGGTGGCCAGGTGGCCCGGCTGGCCGACACGTGGCCGGAGCCGACCTACTTCCTCACCTTCGGGCTGGCGTCGGTGGTGCTGGGGCTCGGTGCGGTGATGTTCGCCCGGCACATCCGGCAGCTGATGGCCGGTATCCACTGACCGGCCCGGCGCTCACGCCGGGGTCGGCGGCAGCGGCAGCGGCAGGCCGGGCAGCCCGTCGATGCTGGTCGCGACGTGCTCCTTGCCGGCGAAGTACGCGCTCAGCGAGGCGTCGTCCTCCCGGGCGAAGCGCTTGCCGTGCAGGTCCCGGTCGGCGTCGTAGGTCATCAGCGGCACCGCGAAGCCGCACGTGTCGCGGATCAGCTCGGCCCGCACCAGGATGATCGCGCGCAGGCCGTGCTCGCCGGCGTCGATGTCGGGGAAGAGCCGGACCAGGTCGGCCCAGCGGGGGTCGTCGCGGAACACCGGCTCGCCGCGGCCGTGCACCCGCACGATGTTCGGCGGGCCGGAGAAGGCGCACCACATCAGCGTGATCCGGCCGTTCTCCCGCAGGTGGGCGATCGTCTCGGCGTTGGAGCCGGCGAAGTCCAGGTAGGCGACCGTCCGGTCGTCGACGACGGCGAAGGAGCCGCGCAGACCCTTGGGGGAGAGGTTGACCGTGCCGTCACCGGACAGCGGCGCGGTGGCGGTGAAGAACAGCGGCTGCGCCTCGATGAAGGTGCGCAGCCGGCCGTCGATGCGTTCGTACGTCTTTCCCACCTCGACATCATCGCCGCCGACGGGGGTGTCCCGCCGTCCCAGCCTCCGGTGACGTGCCGGCGGTCACCCCGGCTGTCAGGCGGGCAGCGCGAGCCGGTCGCGCAGCCAGTCGGCCACGGTCGCCAGCGCCGGGGCGGCGATGCCGTGCCCGACCAGGTCGCGGCGGGCGACGGTCCGCGCGCCCGACTCCTCGACCAGATAGGTCCAGGTGCGGTCCAGCAGTTCACGGGGGATGACGGTGTCGTCCTCGCCCTGCGCCACGACGACGGACGCGCCGGTCAGCCGGCCGGGCGTGGTCGGGACGCCCGCGTCGAACGGCAGGGTTCCGTACAGGATCGCGGCCCCGGCGTACCGGTCCGGGTCGTCGACCAGCAGCCCGCCGGCGAACGCGGCGCCGCCGCTGAACCCGATCAGCACCACCGGGCGGCCGGCGGGGGCCACGGGGTCGAGCCAGCCGCGGAACCAGTCCATCGTCGCGCGCAGCGATTCGGCCACCGGGCGGCCGATGCCACGGTTGGCGAACCAGGCGTACCCGCCGCCCTCGGCGATGGGCGCGCGCACCGCCGCGTACGCGGGGCCGGCCGGCAGGTGGTCGGCGAGGGCGATGATCTCCCGCTCGTGCGAGCCGCGGCCGTGCAGCAGCACCACCAGCGGCGCGGCCGGGTCGGCGCTGCCCGCGGTGGCCACGACCGCCGGCGGAAACGTCCCCGCGCCGGTCACCGCCGGGCCCGCCGCGCGCCGAAGATCACCATGGGCATGCCGCGCCCCTCTCAGATAGTTATCGGCTCAACGAAAGTATGGCGGAAAGGTGGAGCCGGCATCTCCAGGAGTGGTGCGGGGACCTCAGGTGCCCTCGGGCTGGCGGGAGCCCAGCCGGGCCAGGGCGCCGGCGAGGTCACTGACCTGGTCGGCGAGCTGCGCGGCCCGCCGCTGGGCCACGTCCCGGTCGGCCTCGGCGGACTGGAGCCGTACCGTCAGCTCGGCCAGCCGGGCCGCCACGGACGCGGCGGCGTCGCGCGCGACGGCCAGGTCGGCCGTCAGGCCGTCCCGCTCGCCCGTCCGGCCCGCCAGCTCCGCGCGGACGGCGGCGGCCGCCGCGACGGCCTCCTGCCGCGCGGCCTCGGCCCGGCCCCGGGCGTCGTCCGCCTGCTGGCGGGCGCGGTCGACCTCGGCGGCGTCCGCCCGCGCCCGGGTCGCCTCGGCCCGTGCGGCCTCGGCCTCCGCGCGGGCCTGCCTGGCCTCGGCGCGCAGCCGCTCGGCGCGCTCCAGGGCCTCGCCGGCCGAGCGGGTGGCCCGCTCGGCATCACCCCGCGCGGCGTCCCGCTCGGTGGTCAGGTCCGTCAGTCGCCGCCGCTCGCCCTCCCGCTCCGACCGGAGGGTACGCAGCTCGGCGCGGGCGGCGTCGCGGTCCCGTTCGGCCTGCACCCGCAGCGCCTGCGCCGCGCTCGCCTCCCGCCGCGCCTCGTCCCGGCCGGACTCGGCCTGCTCCGCCCGGCCGGCGGCGCGGGTGGCCTCCTCGACGGCCCGCTCCGCCCGCTCGAGGGCCGCGTCCCGGTCGGCGACCGCCGCGCGGGCCTCCTGACGGGCCCGGACCGCCGTTGCGGTCGCGTCCTCGGCGTCACGGCGGGCCTCGTCCCGCTCGGCGTGCGCCGCCGCCACCTGGGCGGCCGCCTCGGCGCGCAGCTGCGCGAGCTGCCGTTCCACGCCGGCGGGGGAGAGCTCGGCGTGCAGCGCCTCGGTGAGCGCCTCCACGATCTGGTCGAGCCGGTCCACCGCCTCCCAGGTGCGGGCGACCTGCCCGGGCAGGCCAGGGGCGTTGCGGTGGCGCATCCGCGAGTTCCGGGAGGCCCGCTGGCAGGCGCCGTCGTTGTCCCGGCAGTATCGGAACGGCCGGCCCGCGCCGGCCCGCTGCGGCACCTCCCGTCCACAGTGGGCGCAGGGACGGGTGTCGGCGGTGGGGGTGGGCTGGGCGTCCATCGAGGGCGAAGTCTAGTGGTGCGGCTCGGGTCGGCCCTGGGCGCGGGCCGGGCCGGGCCGGGCCGTCAAGGGTGTGGCGGCGTCGCCGCAGCACCGCGACGCTCGACGGTAGGGTGCCGGAATGGCCGTCTCCCCGTACATCACCCGGATGCGCAAGCACATCGGCAAGGACCTGCTCCTGCTGCCGGGGGTCAGCGCCGTGGTGCGCAACGACGCCGGGCAGGTGCTGCTGGCCCGCCGCGGCGACAACGGCCGCTGGTCACTGCCCGCCGGCGTCATCGACCCGGGCGAGCAGCCGGCGGACGCGGTGCTGCGGGAGGTCCTCGAGGAGACCGGCGTACAGGTGGAGATCGAGCGGGTCGGCGGGGTCGCCACCCACCCGGTCGTCTACCCCAACGGTGACGCCTGCGAATACCTCAACGTGTGGTTCCGCTGCCGCCCCGTCGGCGGGACGCCGATCGCGGACGGCGACGAGTCCACCGAGGTCGGCTGGTTCGACCCCCATGACCTGCCCGAGCTGGACGACTGGTCACGGCTGCGGATCGACACGACCCTGCGCGAGGACGCCCCCACCTGGCACGCCCGGCCCGGCGAGCGGCACCCGGCGCTGGGCCAACCCGACGCGCTGTGACCGGCTCGCTCCGGTCCGGACCGTTCGCCAGCACGGGCTGAGCGACCGAGCCCGCGTCCCGGGCTGAGCGAACCCGGTCCACCCCCACGGGTGGGCGGGGTGGCCTGCGGTCACGGGGTGACCAGCGCCGCGCGGGACCGGTCGGCGGCGATCCGGACGGCCAGCCCGGCCAGCACGGTGCCCATCACCCAGCGCTGCACCCGCAGCCACGACGGCCGTCGGGCGAAGGACGCCGCGATGCTGCCGGCGGTGAGCACGATCAGCGCGTTGACGGTCAGCGCGATCACGATCTGGGTGAGTCCGAGCAGCAGGCTCTGCGTGGCGACGTGGCCGCGCGCCGGGTCGATGAACTGCGGCAGCAGCGACACGTACAGGATGGCGATCTTCGGGTTGAGCAGGTTCGTGACCAGGCCCATGGTGAACAGTCGCCGCGGTCGGTCCGGGGGCAGCGGCGCCGGGGTGAACGCCGACCGGCCGCCCGGGCGCACCGTCCGCCACGCCAGCCAGAGCAGGTACGCGGCACCGGCCAGCTTCACCGCCGCGTACAGCGGGGGCACCAGCACGAAGACCGTGGCGATCCCGGCCACCGCGGCGGCGAGGTAGACCAGGAAACCGACGGCGACACCGAGCAGCGAGGTCAGGCCTGCCCGCCGCCCCTGCGTCACCGACCGGGACACCAGGTAGACCATGTTGGGACCGGGCGTGAGCACCAGACCCAGCGCCACCAGAGCGATCCCTACCAGCCCGCCGACCGTGACCACTTTGCCCTCCCACCGGTCCTTTTCCGCACCCTACGCCCCACTGGACCCGGGACCGGTCGGACCGCACTCGTCCAGGGCAGTACGGCACGCACGCCAAGGGCCGTCCGCTGAGCAACGCGGCCTCCTGCCCGGTCGCGGAGCAGAGCGGGTACGTCTTCCAGGAGGTGCTGCCCGTCCGACCCCCCGTTCTCCGCGGACGGGCACCGGCACGTGTGGTGGCGAGCCTGACCCGCTGGTTTCGGCGGATTCGTCCGGCCTTCGGTAGGCGGGTACACGCAGCGTGCGCCCGGAGGTTACCGTGTGTCCATCGTGGCCGTCCCCTGATGCTCGGCTCTCCCGACGAACCTGCTGGTGCAGCTGTCCGCCACCCGCCCGGACCGGAGGATCCGTTATGAGTGACCCGAGTGCCGCGTCGCTGGTCAGCACTCCCCGTCCCGAGCAGCCGAGCGAGATCGGGGCGCCGACCGCAGGCCTGCCGGAGTCCGCGCGGGCGCAGCACAAGCCCCGTGGCCTGCTCGGCGACGCGTGGCGTGACCTGCGCCGCAAGCCGCTGTTCTGGATCTCGGCCGCGTTCATCCTGGCCTTCGTGCTGATGGCCGCGTTCCCGTGGCTGTTCACCTCCGGCGACCCGGTGAACGGCTCCCTCGCGCGCAGCCGGGTGGAGCCGTCGGCGGCCGCCTGGTTCGGCTACGACGTGCAGGGCCGCGACGTGTACGCCCGGACGATCTACGGCGCCCGCGCCTCGATCCTCGTGGCGCTGCTCTCCACCATGGGCACCCTGCTGATCGGCGGCGCGATGGGCATCGTCGCCGGCTACCAGGGCGGCTGGATCGACGGTCTGCTCTCCCGGATCGCGGACATCTTCTTCGGCCTGCCCTTCGTGCTCGGCGCGATCGTCATCCTGACCACCTTCAACGGCTCCGGCAGCGACAACAACGAGTGGCAGATCATGGGGCTGGTCATCCTCTCGCTGGTGGTCCTCATGTGGCCGGTGGTGATGCGGCTGATGCGCTCGTCCGTGCTGGCCACCAAGGAGGCCGACTACATCCTCGCCGCCCGCGCGCTGGGCGCCAGCACGAGTCGGATCATCCTCAAGCACCTGCTGCCGAACTGCCTCGCGCCGCTGCTGGTGTACGGGACGATCATGGTCGGTTCGTTCATCGGCGCCGAGGCCACCCTGTCCTTCCTGGGCATCGGGCTGAAGACCCCGGTCGTCAGCTGGGGCATCATGATCAGTGAGGCACAGAACTACCTGCGGGTCTCGCCCTTCCTGCTCTTCTTCCCCGCCGCGTTCCTCGTCGCCGCCGTGCTCAGCTTCGTGATGCTCGGCGAAGCGGTCCGCGAAGCCCTCGACCCGAAACTGCGCTGATCTCCCGACCGCCCGGCGAGGTGTACCAGCGGGGTCCGACACCCCGGCCGGGTCTCGCCAGGAGCGGCGGGGCGGGCGACACTACCGGGATGTCGATCGTGCTGCGCGCCGCGCCCACGCCCTCCGCACCCGGTCTGCTGCTGCGTCCGTGGCGCGACGACGACGCCGAGGCCCTGCTGGCGGCGTACCGGGATCCGGTGCTGCGCAGCTGGACCCGCTACCCGGTCACCAGCGTGGCCGACGCCCGTGCTTTCCTGCGGCGTAGCCGGCAGGGCTGGGCGGCCGACCGCCGGTTCAGCTTCGCGGTGCTGGAGCCGTGGTCGGACGGGGAGCGGCTGGTGGCGAACGTGGTGCTCAAGGAGGTCACCCCCGGGCGCCCGTACGCGGAGGTGGGCTACTGGACTGCGGCGTCCGCCCGCGGTCGCGGGGTGGCGCCGCGCGCCGTGGCCGCCGTGACCGAGTGGGCGTTCGCCCGCTTCGCCGCCAGTGGGCTGACCCGGCTGGAGCTGCTGCACCAGGTGGACAACCCGGCCTCCTGCCGGGTCGCGGAAAAGTCCGGGTACGTCTTCCAGGAGGTGCTGCCCGCCCGGCCGCCGTTCCCCCGCGACGGGCACCGGCATGTGCGCTGGCACGGCTGACCGCGCCCGCCGTCACTCCTCGCCGACGGCCTCCGTCTCCCCGTCGTGCGTGAACTGGACGGACAGGTGTTCGTCCGGCTGCGGTGCCTGGTCGATGTCGTGGTGGGGATCCCCGTCGCGTGAGAAGAGCACGTCGTCGGTCTTCGGGCTCTTCTCCTGATTTTCTTCTGGCGATGTCACGTCCGCCCCTCCCGGATGCCGCACCTACCGTGAATCGTCCTGCCTGCTCCCTCGCCACCCACCCTAGGCTGGTCAGAAGACTCCGGCAGGTGTTCCGCGAGCCGGTCACCGCCCGGCGAGGAAGAGCGCCGCCGCGGCGATCAGCCCGATCTCGACGAGGGCGACGAAGACCCGGTCGCTGATCCGGCCGACGATCCGCCGCCCCACCCAGGCGCCGGCGAGGGTCGCCGGGGTCAGCGCAGCCCCGAGCAGCAGGACGTCCCGACCGAGCAGGCCGGCGGCGGCGTATCCGGCGGTCTTCGACAGGTGCAGGGTGAGCGCGGCTGCCGCCTCGGTGCCCACGTACGCGGCTCGGCTCAGGCCGTAGGCCAGGAAGAACGGGGCGGTCAGCGGGCCGACGGAACCGAGCATCGCCGACCCCAGCCCGGACGCCGCACCGACCGCAACGAAGGTGCGCTCGGTCGGGTGGGCCGGCCCCCGGCCGAGGTGCCGCCAGGCGACCACGGCGAGCAGGAACACCCCGAGCAGCCGTTTGAGCGCGGCCAGCGGGGCGTGTGCCAGCAGCAGCGCGCCGGTCACCGCGAGGGGCACCGCCCCGACCGCGAACCGGCCGGCGAGGCGCCAGCGCAGCTCCCGGCGGTTCAGCCAGACCCGGGCCGCATTGCTGGAAAGCTGGGTGAGGGTGAGCACGGGCACCGCGACCCGCAGGCCGAACAGCGCGGTGAAGACCGGCAGCAGCAGCACACCGCCGCCGAAACCGGTCACCGCCGACAGCAGGGCCAGCAGGAACGCCGCCGCCGAGGCGGCCAGCAGCGTGCCCACCGGCGACTCAGCGGTCGACCGGCACGGCGCCGGCCGACCCCCGGCCCGACTCGTCGGCTGGTCCGGCGGCCGGGTCGGCGGTCGGTTCGGCGGGCGCCGGGCCGAGCAGGCGCAGCAGCAGGCGCGGCTCACCCGGCCAGGCGTCGAGCAGCACCTGTCGGGGCACCTGCCGGCCGGCGTACCGCAGGGCCAGGGCGACCACGACGATGTCGTCGAGCGGGCCGATGACCGGCAGGAACTCGGGGATCAGGTCGATCGGGCTGGCCAGCCAGAGGCCCGCGACGACGATGGCGATCCGGGCGCGGCGGGGTACCCGCGGATCCTTGCGCAGCCGGCGCACCGTGGTCAGGCAGTCGGGGATGAACGCGGCCAGGTCGCGCAGGATGCCCGGCGGGAGCCGCCGGGCGAGCAGCACCATCACGCCCCAGCTCGCGATCAGACAGACAAGCGCCACGCCGAGCCCGATCAGCCAGTCGCGCACGCGGGTGGTCCTTTCGCCGGGGTACGGGCCACCGCCGGCCCACGGAGGAATGTACGCGGGGCCACCCGCGCCCGCCCGGCACGCGGTACGGCGGGGAATACCCGACCGACCGCGCGCGCTGAAACCCGGCGCGGACAGCGGATACGGTGGGTGCGGGAGGTGACGGCGGTGACGATTGGCTGGGAGGCGGCGGTCGAGGCGCAGATCCGCACGGCCCAGGAGCGCGGCGAGTTCGACAACCTGCCCGGGGCGGGCAAGCCGATCCCCGGCCGGGGCCTGCCGTACGACGAGTCGTGGTGGATCAAGAGCTTCCTGGAGCGCGAGGCGCTGCCCTCCGATCTGCTGCTGCCGACCCCGCTGCAGCTGCGCCGCCGCGTCGAGCAGCTCCCGAACGAGGTGCGGGACCTGCCCACCGAGGAGTCGGTACGCGCCTTCGTCGCCGACCTGAACGCGCAGATCGTGGCGTGGCTGCGTACGCCCACCGGCCCGCGGGTGGCGGTGCGCCCGGTCAACGCCGACGACACCGTACGCCGGTGGCGGGCCGACCGGGCACGGACGGCGGCCGAGCGGGTCGCCGCAACGGGGGTGGAGCCGCAGGCCGCCGCGCCGGCGCTGGCGCCTGCCCTGGCGGCGCAGCTGAGCCGTCGGCACGGCTCCGGCCGAGGGCGCCCGTCAGCCGGCATGCGGACGGCGATGCGCGCCGGACCGCTCAGGACACCGCCGCCCGCCAGCTCCACGACGTGCGACGGGGACGGTCGCCGAGAGCCGCGCGACCGGTCAGCCAGAGCAGCACCTCCGCCGGCCGCCCGGCCGGCGCGTCGGGGAACAGCCGGCGCACCACCGCGGCGCTGAGGTCGGCGGGCATCTGCCAGTCGGCGCCCAGGCCTCGGGTGGCGTCGTGGGTGTGCAGCAGGATCTCGGCGACGCCCATCGCGGCGAAGCCGCCCGGGTCGGTCGGCCCCCAGTGCCAGGCCCGGACGTCCGGCTCGGCGCCGTCGACGGCGCCGGCCAGCAGCTGCGCGCACGCGTCGACGACCCGCAACACCTCAGCCGGTGCCGCATCGGAACGCACCCGCAGGTCATACGGGAGGTAGCCGTCGGTGGGCCGCCCGGCGACCTGGCCGGCGTAGGCGAGCAGGTCGTGCGCCACGTGCGCGACGGTGGTCCAGCAGGACCACTCCAGATCGCCCGCCGGACCGGACCAGTCCCGCCCGGTCAGCGGTGCCAGAATCCCGGTCATCGCCTCCGCCGCCGCGCGGATGTCCGCCCCGGTCAGTGCCGTCATGCCGTCGACTCTGCCGGCAGTGGGCGCCGTCCGCCACCTGAGGACACGAGCGGTGAAAAGCGTTGCTGGTACGCACGTCCGGCTTCCTACCATCACGCGCATGGATGCGACGGCGGAGTGGGCGCGCGGCGTCACCAGGGTGGCGATGCTGACCGGGGCGGGGATCTCCGGGGTTGAGAGCGGTACAGCGGTTAGCGCTGAGAATGATCTTGCTCTGGGGATCTCACATATAGGTTCGTTTCCGATAGACCCTCTCCAGGACGGCCGCCGCCGAATGTCGGCCCAGCATCGCACCCCACCAAAACTCATCTCGGAAACAAGCCATCACAACACCCCACTGAAAATGAGTTCCGATAGAGTGCGCCGGTGGGACACAAGATCGGGTACGCGCGAGTCAGTACTGCCGACCAAGATCCGCAACTGCAGCTTGATGCTCTCGCCGCCGAGGACTGCCTCAAGATCTACAAAGACGTGGCCACCGGAACCAAGGCCGACCGCCCGGAGTGGCAGGCCTGCCTGGACGATCTGCGCCCCGGCGACACTCTGATCATCTGGAAGATCGACCGGCTCGGCCGTAGCCTGCGTGACCTGGTGGACATCGTCGCCCTCCTCGACGCCCGCGGCGTCGGGGTCAAGTCGCTGACCAACGGGATCGTCGACACCACCACCGCGCATGGCAAGCTCGTCTTCGGCATGTTCGCCTTGATGGCGGAGTACGAAGCCGCGCTCATCAAGGAACGCACACTCGCTGGCCTGGCCGCTGCCCGTGCCCGCGGCCGCACTGGCGGTCGCAAACCTAAGATGACCCCCGCCCTGATCAACAAGGCGCAGCGCATGTACGACTCGAAGCAGTTCACGATGGCCGAGATCGCCGCTTCCTGCGGCGTCACCCCCATGACCATCTACCGCAACATCCGCACTGACACCGCGGAGCAGCCCACCACGGCGACCGCGTCTACCGCCGCACCGAGAGGCGGGCCCCGGTGAACCGGCCGGGCTGGCTACTCGACGTCGACGGCATCCTCAACGTCTCCCGCCCCCGCGTAGCGCAGCAGCCCGCCCGCGGCCGCAGCTCCCGGTACGACGAACGTGATTACATGTACCGGGCCGCCGTGGACGTCATCACCATGAAGATTCGGCTACGAGACCTCACGCGGGACTCGGGTGACACGGTCAATCGGCCAGCTCATCAACGCTGCGTACTGCCGCCGAGAGCAACGCCGGGTCGGGCGCGGCGGCGAGTACGTCGGCGACCGCGTCGGCGTATTTGATCGCGTGCGGATCGCCGATCGCCACCGCCCGGTCGGCCAGCTCCGCGATGGTGAGGTCGGGGCGAGGCTGCGGTAGCAGGCGCGGTTCGGCCGGTGCGTATGCGGCAGTGACCGCAGCCGTTGCCGCCCAGGCCGCGGCGAGACTTGCCGGCCACATCGCCTCGGGAAGAACCGGCAGGACGCGCATGACCGCGTTCGGTGCGGTGACGGCGTGCACCAGCATCACCGGGTTGCCGTACCCGTAGCTGCCGTGCCGCTCGGCGGCCGCCGTCACCACAGCCGCATGCCGCGCCGCCGTGCGTAAGCAGATGACCGAACTCACCGAGCAGACCCGGCGGTTGATCAGCTGTTCGTCGCTGGTCCTGGTCGCCAGCGTGGACGCCGAGGGCAACTGCGACGTCTCCCCGCGCGGCGGCCCCGCCGGGTTCGTCGCCGTCCTGGACGCGCGGACGCTGGCGATACCGGACGCGACGGGCAACAAGCGCCCGGACAGCCTGCAGAACGTCATCGCCACCGGGCGGGCCGGGCTGCTGTTCGTCATCCCGGGCGCACCACGACACTCAGGGTGAATGGCCGGGCCTGCGTCTCCACTCGCCCCGAGCTGCTGTCGCAGCTGACCGCCGTGGGCAAGCCACCGGCCAGTGCGCTGGTGCTGGGCATCGAGGAGGTCTACCCGCACTGCCCCAAGGCGCTGCTGCGCGGCGGGGCCTGGAAGCCGGAGCAGTGGCTGCCGGCGGACGCCCAGCCGACCTCGGCCGAGGTGACGCTGGCCCAGCTGCGGATGCCGGCGCTGACGATCGCCGACATCGAACAGGTGGAGGCGGACTCGCTGAAATACCGCTACGAGTGACGGGCCGCGGACCACCGCCGTGCGCTGAGGCCGAGGTCGGCGCAGGGCGGTGGATCCGTCGTCGCGTCCTATTCCTCCGGCTCCCAGGCGATCAGCTGCTCGAAGACGCGCCGGTCGCCGTCGAGCCGCAGCGAGTCCATCGGAATGCGGCCGTAGCAGAACATGACCAGCTCATTGGCCGTGCCCCAGGCGGAGACATAGGCTACCTCCGGGCCCTCGCCGGCGACCGGCGTGGGGAGGCGGGCGGTCCGGGCGCCGTCGGCGGAGAACCAGAGCCGCCAGGAACGGCCCTCGGTGGCGTGGTAGTCGATGACCGCGGGCTTGTGCGGCCACGCGGCCGTCGTCGCGACGCAGGTGGTCAGGAACTCGTCGACACCGTCGAGGGCCACCTCGTCCGGCAGCGGCTGCGGGGCGCCCACGGCGACCTGGGCGTCGTAGGTGTGCACGGCGACCTGCTGGAGCTGGTGCCGGGCGACGGCACCAGTCGTCTGCGGCGACTGCGAATCACCCCACCACGTCCAGCAATCACGATCCGGGCCGGCCTCCCGCAGCGCGTCCAGCAGCTCCCCCGTCGACGCGGCGAACCAGGCCAGCAGGGCCTCGCGCTCCCGGGGCGCCACCGGGGCGGACATCGCCGGCGGAGCGTCGGCGGGCCCCGCGGCCACGATGGCGGCCCACTTGCGGCGCCCCTCGCCCAGGTGCTGCACCAGGTCGAACAACGTCCACTCGGGGCAGGTCGGCACCCGCACGTCGAGGCTGGGTGCCGCGGCGACCGCCGCCCGGAAAGCGGTCGATCGTTCGTCCATCAGCCGCAACAGGTCAGCGAACTCCAGAGTCTTTTCCACCGCGGCTTTGTACCACCCCCCTCCGACAACCGACAGCGGATTTCCCCACCCCCGGCGGCGGGGCCACGCGGAAAATCCGTTGCCCGGCGGCCCACGGGTTGACCATGCTGACGCGCATGGATCAGTGACCAGTGGCGCACGTGCGCAATGAAGACGGGTTCGAGTCACCTCCCCGTCTCCGTCCGCCGTGCCACTCGAAGCCCGCACCGCGTGACCGGTGCGGGCTTCCTTCACGCGACGTGATCTGCGACGTCGCGCCAGCCGGCGTGCTCCCCGCCGAGACGCCGGCTGCCCGCCACTGGATCCGGGAGGCACCCCCCGGCGCGCCATCGCGCTGCCGGGCGCCTCCTGCCTAGACCTTGGAATCGCCGAAGCCATGAATAGTTCCCGCCATATCCGCGTGCCGGCCCACGGTCGCGGACCCGGCATCGACCGCAAAGCGCTGTGGGTGGTCAGCGAGCTCGGACTGCCCACCATCGTCAAAACCTGCGTGTCATGCAGGTCCACGCGGCACCGTCCCACCGGCAAGATCCGGGTCAACGCGAACCACAAGCTGCTCGACGTGTGGCTGCTGATCTGCTGCGACCTGTGCGGCCGCACGTCGAAAATCCCCGTCCACGAGCGCATCAACGTGCGGGCGCTGGACAACGAGCGGCTACTGATGTTCGAGAACAACGATCCGGCCATGGTGCGACAGCTGACCATGGACGCGACGCTCGCCCACAAGGCCGCCTACCAGCTCGACTGGACCGGCACCTGGCAGCTGGACACCGACATACCGTTCTACGACCTCCAGCGCGAGGATGCCGCGCCACTCGAGGTCATCATCAGGTTCGAGCTCCCGGCACCCATCCGGGTCGAGAAGCTGCTCACCGCCGGGTTCGGCCTGAGCCGTCCCGCCGTGCGAGGCATGGTCGACTCCGGGCGCATCCGCCTGCCCCTGCCCATCGACGCCAAGGCCCGCGAGGACTTCACCTTCCTGGTCGTCACCGCCCCACCGCTGTCACCCGAGCGGGCATGAGGTGCCACCCCACGGCGCGATGACCTGCGCCGTGGGGCGGCCCGTACCATCCGGCCCGCCGGCCGTCGCGGTCGGCGGGCCGGCCCAGCGTGCGGCGGCTCACTTGAATGTGCCGGCCTTCGCCCGCACGGACATGCCTGCGTGCGAATCCCGTGCTTCAAAGACCTCCGCTTGGCTGTCCGCGACATCTCGCCTGAGCGACTACTCCCGCCCCGGATCTCCACCGACTCGGGCGTGCCGGACTACCGCGGCCCGAACGGGGTGTGGACCCGCGACCCCGCCGCGGCGGAAGCCTTCACGTACGACCGGTTCATGGCCGATCCGGCGGCCCGGGCGCGGTTCTGGCGCACCTACGCCGATCACCCCGCCTGGCTCGCCGAGCCGAACGCCGCCCACCGTGCCACGGTCGAGCTGGAGCGGTCGAGTGTGGCGGTCCGGATACTCACCCAGAACGTCGACGGTCTGCACCAGCGGGCCGGCTCGGCGGTCCGCAAGGTGCTCGAGCTGCACGGCACCATGCATGAGGTGGTCTGCACGGGGTGCGGCGCGCGGACGCCGACCGCGCGGACCCTGACCCGGGTCCGCGCGGGGGAGACCGATCCGAGGTGTGACGACTGTGGCGCGGTCCTGAAGCTGGCCGTGGTGCTCTTCGGCGAGTACCTGGATGACCGGGTGCTGTCCCAGGCGCGGCAGATCGCCGCCGCGTCACAGCTCCTGCTCGCCGTGGGCAGCTCGCTGCTGGTGGAGCCTGCCGCGTCGCTCTGTGCGGTGGCGGTCGCGGCCGGCGCCCGCCTGGTGATCGTCAACCGGGACGAGACGCCCTACGACCACCTCGCCGACGAGGTGCTGCGGGAGCCGATCGGCGCGATCCTGCCCCGGATCGTCGCCGCCCTGGCCGCCAACCGCCGCGATCCGGTAGCCGACCCCCGGCATCGCGGCGGGCCTTGACCCGTACACAAGGCGCGTGCCGTACGACGAAGCCACCGACCGCCCCCGGGCCACCCATTTCTCCGATTAACGGATTACCAGTAATAACAATCCATCAAGCTGATCGGACAAAAGCGGTCATAAAGCCGGTGCATCATAATGACAGTTCTTTGGCGTAAGGAATCAGGATGGTGCATCGGGCCGGCCAGTGGCATCGGCGCCCCACCAGGGCGACCCCGCGACGCTGCCCAGCTCCCGAAGGGCCTGGTTTGCCGGCAACGGCAGGTTTGCGCCCGCGGCCGGCGGGGAGGCGGTAGGCGCGGACCGGCCGCCGCGAAACCACGTTTCGCGTTGCCACCATCGTCACCGTGAACGGATACCAGCCATGCCTATCCACTTCGCACATAGCGCCGGCGAGGGTCTTCGCCTTGCCCGGTCGGCCTTCTTCGGGTCAAGCCTGGTCCTCGCCGGGTTGGCACCCGCACTCTCCGCGGCCAAGGTGGAGCCCCCGGTCGACCTGGCGACGGCGACCTCCTATGCCGTGCTCGCCGACGGTGCCATCACCAACAACGGAAACTCGGTCATCACCGGGGACGTGGGGGTGCACCCGGGCACGGAGATCTCGGGATTTCCACCGGGAGTCATCAACGGCCAGCGACACGCCGGTGACGCCGTGGCGGAGCGGGCACAGTCCGACCTGACGGTCGCCTACAACGATGCCGCCGGACGAACCTCGAGCCGGACCATCGGGCCTCATCTCGAGGGACAAACGCTCACCCCCGGCGTGTACAAGGCCGCGGAGAACGCCAGCCTGGCCGGGACGCTCACCCTGGACGCCAAGGGCAACCCCAGCGCCGTCTTCATCTTCCAGCTGGGCTCCGGGCTGACCACCGCGCAGAACAGCAACGTACGGGTGGTCAATTCGCCGAGACCCGCCTGCGGCGTCTTCTGGACGGTCGGCGACTCCGCCACCCTGGGCACCAACACGTCCTTCGTCGGCCGAATCATGGCCGTCAACGGGATCACGCTCCAATCCGCTGCGAAGATCGAGCAGGGCGGCGCCCTCAGCCGTGACGGTTCCGTCACCCTGGACACCAACGCGGTCAGCCGATCCGAATGTGCGGCAGCGGGTGCACCGACTCGGCCGCCGACGGCGCCGGCAAGCCCCACGACCCCGACCCCGTCGCAGACAGTGAGCCCGACGACGCCAGGGCCGACCGCGACGACGCCGCGCCCGACGACGCCAGCACCGGTCACGCCTGGTACGACGGCGCCTGGTACGACGGCGCCTGGTACGACGGCGCCGGAGACGGGTGTGCCCGCTCCCGCCGTGCCGGAGCAGACGGCGCCTCCGCCCGCCGCTCCCGCCGTGCCGGAGCAGACGGCGCCTCCGCCCGCCGCTCCCGCCGTGCCGGAGCTGACGGCGCCTCCGCCGGCCGCTCCGACCCTGCCCGAATTGCCGGTCTCGTAGCACCCGGGGCCCGGCCGGGGGCTGTCAACGATTGATCGTTCTGCCGGGGGCGGCGTCGCATGAGGACGCCGCCCCCGTCACCGTGCCGTGCCGATGACCCCGGCTCGGGTGTGATTGCATCAAGACACGATGCCCCGGTCGCGTTCGCTGCTTGTTGTCAGGCAGCAGTTCGTCGCTGGCGCAGCCGGCGGCCGGGGTGGACGGTTGGGACCTCGGCGCGCTCGGGCTCGGCGCCACCGTGGTGAACGGCTGCGTGCAGCCATCCGGCAGTAGCGGCCAGATCCGACGCGCCGTCACCGACGAAATCATGGCCGCAATCCAGCACCTCTTCGGCCAAGATCCAGCCGACGGCTACAACGAACTATCAGTTGCCGCCTAGCGAAGGCTCGGACAACGGCCTTCAACGGCCTGGCGCTCACTTGGCTCGCGATGCAGGATATTTGATCGCTAGCGGCCGAACGTGGCCCGCGCCCGGGCCACCTCGGCGGACTGCCGGTCGCGCCACCGCCGCTGCGCCTCGCGGTTACAGGCGCGGCACACCCGTCGGTACCGCCCGGTCGCCTCGTCGATCTCCCGGTCGTGTCCGTTGCGGCACTCGTCGTTGCGCCGCCGGTCACGGCAGTTCTCCGCCCGGCTCACCTGACGCAGGTGGGTGGGCTCGATGCAGTCCTTGACGCCGCAGCGCTGGTCGACGTCCAGGGCGGGGTCGTAGCCGCCGACGAAGGCCGCGTACGCGGCGATGTGCGCCCAGGCCCGTCCGGAGACCTTCTGGTGGACGCCGCGGCGGGAGCCGTACCCGCGCACGATCAGGCAGCCGTCGTCGCGGCGCTCCGAGCGGTCGAGCAGGTGGGAGCGCAGGCTCTCCTCGGTGAAATGTCGGGACAGGCCCTGCACCCTCGACAGCATCGCGTCACTGTATGCGGCCTGACGTCCGCCGGCGGGTTCAGCCGCTGGCGGGGAGTTGCGGAGCGGGGCCGGTCGAGTCGCGTACGACCAGGGTGTCGCCGGTGGGACGACTGCGGGGGTGCGTCGAGCCCGCGCGAGGTCGGCGGCCACGGACACGGCCGAGGACGTGGCCGTGGTGCGAGCGGTCCGGGAGGCGACGCCGGATGCCGCGCTGTGGGTGGACGCCAACCAGGGGTACATCGTCGACGCCGCCCTGCGGGTGGCCCGCCGCCTGGCCGACCTCGACGTCACCACGTTCGAGCAGCCGTTGCCCGCCAACGACATCGCCGGGCTGCGGCGGCTGCGGGAGGCGTCGCCCGTACCGGTCGCACTCGACGAGAGCCTGCGCCACCCCAGCGACCTGGCCACCTTCGTCAAGTTGGACGCGGTGGACGTCGCCATCGCGAAGGTGCAGCGCAGCGGCGGCCTGACCCTGTCGCGCCGGCTCTGCGCGCTCGCCGAGGACAGCGCCGCCCGGTCGGCCGGTCAGCCGCGCGTAGCCCCGAGGCCGAGCAGGACGGCGAGGCCGAGGGCGCTGCGCGGGGCGTACGGCAGCCGCCACAGTCCGCCGTGCGCCGCGGCGTACGCCTCGTCCTGCCACGGGTGCGCGTGCGCCGGACCGCCGCCGGTGCGCAGGTCGTGCACCAGCAGCGCCGCCATCAAGGTGTTGCTGGTGGCGGGTTCGAACACCTCGATGCCGAACCGGTGCGCGCCGGCGTACGCGGCGGCGAGCGCCCGGTTGCGCAGCACCGACCGGGTACGCGTCGGCGGCGCCACCGTGAACGACACGGTCGTCCCGGCCTCCCGCGCCACCGTCGCCCGCCACCGCTGCAACCGCTTCGCGAGGGCGTAGTTCGGGCCCTGCTGCGGCACCAGGCTGTCGTTGATCCCCGGGTCGGCGTCGGGCGGGTAGTTGCGGTGCAGCAGCCGACCGCCGGAGAGCACCCGCAGGGACCGGTGGCCGACGCCGCGGGCGGCGTAGCCCCGTTCGGCGTGGCGGACCGCCTCGGCGGGCACGGCGAACACGTCGGTGGGGGTGGCGAGGAACGCCAGTGCCACGTCGACGCGATCCTGCTGGAGGTGCCGGGTGAGCGCGTCGACGGCCATGGCGACCCGCACGTTGGTCGCCCCGTCGGCGTAGACGTAGTTGCCCAGCACGAGTCGGCCGTCGAGGCCGAGCAGCCACTCGGCCGCCTGCGGGAGGCGGTGCAGCAGGTCCGCGCCGGCGCCGGCGGCGAGCGCCTGGTCGTCGTCGGCGGTGCCGGGTCGCACCGGCAGGTGCAGCCGTCCGGCGTACCGGTGGGCGGTGCGCAGCACCCGCCGCCAGATCTCCGGACGCGGCAGGTCGACCGCGACGACGTCACCACCCCAGCGCAGCACCGACGGCAACGGACCCATCTCCGCGCCCGCCCCGAGCACCACGATGCGCTGGTCGCGCAGGTCGAGCCAGTCCGGGTTGGCGATGACGGCGCGTACCGCCTCGGCGCAGGTCGGTTCGATGACGCCGGCGGCGACCCAGGCGTCGAGCCGGCGACGCAGGTCGTCGCCGCGCAGCCGCTGCCCCCGGTACGGCAGGGACAGTTCCCGCTCGGCCGCGCCGGTGCCGGTGACGGTGACCGTATGCAACGGCGGCCCGGTGGGGGCGGTGAAGACCTCGTCCAGCGCGATCTCCGGGCCGCCGTCCGGGACCACCCGCATCCGGGCGTGCAGGGAGGCGAGCCCGTCGCGGGCGACGGTCACCGCCGCCTCGCGGGAGAGCAACCCGGCCTCGACCAGGCGACGGAAGTGTCCGAGGTAGCCGTGCCGCCAGTTGGTCTCGTGTTCGGCCGAGCGCGCGCCGACCGGGTCGACGGTGCGCAGGGCGTCGGCGACGACCGCGCGGCCGAGCGCGGTCGTGCTGCGCGTGCCGTCTGCGGCGGGGAACACCACCCCGGTCGTACGGTCCACGGCCACTGCCCTCCTCGTCTTCGCGCCCGTACGCGGACGCCGGTGCCACTCTGCCGCATCCGGTCGTGACGTGCAGCGTCACGTCCCGCTGCGGCTCCATGGCGGTGGTGGCAGGATCGGCGGGTCGGCGTCGACGACCGGAAGGAAACCATGCGTTACCGCACCCTCGGCGGCACCGGAACGGTGGTGTCGAACCTCTGTCTGGGCACGATGACCTTCGGCGCGGAAACCGACGAGGCGGGCAGCTTCGCCCAGCTCGACCGGTTCGTGGAGGCCGGCGGCACCTTCATCGACACCGCCGACGTCTACTCCACCGGCGGGTCCGAGGAGATCGTCGGACGCTGGCTGCGCGACCGCCCGGACATGCGGGACCGGGTGGTGATCGCCACCAAGGGCCGGTTCCCGATGGGTCCCGGCGGCAACGACGCCGGGTTGTCCCGGGTGCACCTGACCCGGGCGCTCGACGCCAGCCTGCGCCGGCTCGGCGTCGAGGCCGTCGACCTGTACCAGGCGCACGCGTGGGATCCGCTGACCCCGCTGCCGGAGACGCTGCGCTTCTTCGACGACGCGGTCCGGGCCGGCAAGATCCACTATGCCGGGGTCAGCAACTTCACCGGCTGGCAGTTGCAGAAGGCCGCCCTGCTGGCCCAGCACCTGCACCTCACCCCGATCGTGACCCTGCAACCGCAGTACAACCTGCTGGTCCGGGAGATCGAGTTCGAGCTGGTGCCGGTCTGCGAGAACGAGAGCATCGGCATCCTGCCCTGGTCACCGCTGGGCGGCGGCTGGCTGACGGGCAAGTACCGGCGGGACAGCCCGCCCACCGGCGCCACCCGGCTCGGCGAGGACCCGGAGCGGGGAGTCGAGGCGTACGCGGGGCGCAACGCCCAGGAGCGCACCTGGCGGGTGCTCGACGCGGTCCGCCAGGTGGCGCAGCAGCGGGGCGTATCGATGTCGGCGGTGGCCCTGGCCTGGCTGGCGGACCGGCCGGCGGTGACCTCGGTGGTCCTCGGCGCCCGCACCACCGAGCAGCTCGACGACAACCTCACCGCCGCCGACCTGAGCCTCGATGCCGAGGAGACCCGACTGCTGGACGAGGCGAGCGCCCCGCCCGTGGCGGACTACCCGTACGGCGGTCCGGGCGTGCGGCAACGCGGCCGCGACCTGCCCGGGACGTGACACCGGCTCGGGTGGCTCGGCGGCCTGCGACTGCGGGAAGCCGTCCGCCCGGCGGGCGGTCAACCGTCGGTGCTCAGGCGGGCGTGCAGGTGCATGTCGTGCCAGCCGTGCGCGCCTCGACCTGCCCGGACGCGATCGTCCGCTGCCCGAACCGTGGGCGGACGGCTACCGGATCAGCGGCGCCTGGCCGCGGGCTGGGCGGCCGGCCGGGTGCGGTCAGCGTCGACGCCGACCAGCTCCGCGAACCGGGGATCGACCGCGAGCAGCGGCCGGGGTCCGAACAGCGCCATCCCGGTGAGCAGTTCGTCCGTGCCGCGCTCGCTCCACGCCGGGCGGCGCTCCGGGGCCAGCTCGGCGTGGGCGCGGCGCCGCCGGCGCAGCAGCCGCCGGGCGGCCGCCCGGTCTCGGGCACCTCGCACAGCCACCAGCCGGCCAACGCCGTGGCCAGGCAGCACAGCAGGAGGCCGGCCACGGACGCGGGTCCGCCGGCGGTACGTCCCTCTACCGCGCTGTCGACCAGCCGGGTCACCCCGACGGCGGCCACGGCGAACAGCGGCAGGGTGCCGACCGCGATGCGGCGGCGCTGCGCCGGGGTCAGCAGCCAGCCGTCGCGGACCAGCCGGCCGACCAGCCGCCGCAGGGCCCGGCCCACCGCGGGGTCGGCGAGCACGGCCGCCCAGGTCTGCGGCCGGCGCAGCGCGGCGTGCAGCGCTCGAACCAGGGGGGCCGAGCCGGCCGGGGGTGGACCGTCGACCGACAGCGTCGACAGCTCGCCCCGGCGTACCGCGCCGGCCCGGCGCAGCGCCGCCATGCCGACCTGGCAGGCCAGCCCGGCCCGGTCGGTGAGGTACGCCAGCTCGACGGTGGTCAGCTCCCCCCGGGTACGCCAGCCGGTCAGCGACCTGATCGACAGGGCGACGGCCAGCGCCCCGGCGACCGCCGCCACGTAGTCGAGGAGGAAGAGTGGACCGCTGACGCCCCAGAGCATGGCGACAAGTATGGATCGCCGCCGGCCGGGGATCACGGCAGTGTGATGTGAGCCCTGCTCACCCCGCGTGCGGTACCTCGGTGGCCCACAGCTGCGACCACGGGCGCCGCAGCCCCCGGCAGACGAAGATCGGCAGACCGTTCTCGTCGTTGTCCACGTCCACCCGCTGGTCCACCCGGCCGGCCTCGGTGACCTCGACGAACCAGTCCCGCAACTGTTCCGGGCGCTCCCAGCCGACGGCGATCACCACGTCGGCGTCCTGGGGCGGGCGACCGAACCCGGCCATGCTGTTGTGCCCCGAGTACGCCCGCGGCAGATCGCGGGCCGGGCCGTACCGGGCCAGCGCGCCCGCCTCGCCGTAGTTGCCGGTGAGGATGATCGCGCGCTGCCGCTGCTCCGGCGGCAGTGCGCGGTGGACGGCGGCGACCGAGTCGGCGAACGCCGGCCAGCCGATGGTCTCGCCGGAGTCGTAGTTGACGTCGACGACGAAGCCGGGCAGCCGGTCCGCCGGCAGGGTGGGCAGCAGCAGCACCGCACTGGCCGCCACCGCCACCCCGCCACCGGCGGCGAGCACGGCCCGCCGGGGCCGGCGGGCGCCGCGGCGGGCCCACTCGGCGGTCACGACCGCGCCGGCGGCGGTGAGTACCAGCAACAGCGGGGCGTCGTAGTAGCCCTTCCCGCCGGCGAGCAGGACGATGCCGAACACCACGAGCCACGCCCAGCCCAGCGCCCGGTACGCCCGCCAGGCCGGTCGCCGCAGCAGCGTGACCAGCCCGGCGATCCAGATCGGCACCGCGTACGGGCTGATGATGAGGAGCTGGAGCACGACGGCGTCGAGCCGGCCGCTGTAGGAGCTGTCCCCCTCGGCGATCGAGGAGGCCACCGACAGCTGGGGGAACCCGTGCGCGGCCTGCCAGATCAGGTTGGGCGCGGCGAGCAGCGCGGCGACCCCGGCGGCGGCGAGCACCCACCGGTCGCGCAGCAGGCGGCGCGGCCCGGCGATCGCCACCCCGGCCAGCAGACCGACGGCCAGCAGGACGGGCAGCAGCTTGTTGAGCATCCCGATGCCGAGCACCAGGCCGATGCCGAGCGCCCACCGACTGTCGCCGGTGCGCAGCATCCGCACCGCGCACCACGCCGCGACCAGCCAGACCAGCAGGTCGACGGTGGTGGTGCTGAGCAGGTGACCGGCGGCGAGCACGATCCCCGCGACGGCGGCCAGGAATGCCGCGAACACCTGCCCGCCCCGGCCCGCGCCGAACTCCCGTGCGGTCGCCGCGACCAGCACGACCGCCGCGCCGGCGATCAGCGCCGACGGGGTACGCAGCACGACCAGGTTGCCCGGCGCGATCGTGTCCATCAGCCGGGCCAGGGCCGGGACGAGGGGCCCCTGGTCGACGTACCCCCAGTCGAGGTGTCGTCCACAGAGCAGGAAGTACAGCTCGTCACGGTGGTAGCCGTACCGGTCGGCGACCAGCAGCAGGAGGGTGGTGACGGCGCCGCCGACCAGCCACGGCCCGGCGGTGCGGGGGCCGGGCGGCGGCGGCCCGTCCGCCGGGGGCGGTGTCGAGCCGGCGGGGCGGTCGAGGTCGGTGACGGGTTCGGCCACCCGCCCATCATGGCCCGGCGGCGCCACGGCGCGGGTGCCCGCGGACCCCGCTGGCGGTCACGGTTCGGGCACACGCCGGCCGGGGTCGCCGCCGAACCGGCGGTCCGGATAGCGTGCGCCCAATGCGCATCCGGGATTTCACCGCAGCCGACTGGGAGCCGCTCTGGCCGATCGTCGAGGACGTCGTCACCGCTCAGGAGACTTTCCCGTACGACCCGAGCTGGACCTCGGAGATCTGCCGCGACGTCTGGGTGGAACGGCCGCCCGGCCACACGGTGGTGGCGGAGGAGGACGGGAAGTTCCTGGGCACCGCCAAGATGGGACCGAACAAGCCGGGCCCCGGTTCGCACGTCGCCACCGCCAGCTTCATGGTCGCGTCCGCCGCCCGCGGCCGCGGCGTCGGCGGGGCCCTGTGCGAGTACGCCCTGGACTGGGCGCGGCGGCAGGGGTACTCGGCGATGCAGTTCAACGCGGTGGTGGAGGCCAACGAGGCGGCGGTGCGGCTGTACCGGCAGCTCGGCTTCACGGTGATCGGCACGGTGCCGGAGGCCTTCGCGCATCCCACCCTGGGGCGGGTGGGCCTGCACGTGATGCACCGTCCCCTGTGAACGGCGCCGGTGGGCGACGATGAGCGCATGAGAGATGAGCCGATCGAGCTGGCCGCCGCCCTGGCGGGATTCGACCAGCTGTGGAGCCCGCGCATCGTCACGACGGTCAACGACTACGACGTCCGGATCGCCAAGGTTGCCGGGGAGCACGTCTGGCATACCCACGACCACACCGACGAGTTCTTCCTGGTGCTCGACGGGGAGCTGCGCGTCGCGCTGCGCGACGGGGCGGGCGAACGGGAGGTGGTGCTGCCGCGCGGCGCCGTGTTCGTGGTGCCGCGCGGGGTCGAGCATCGACCCTTCGCGCCGGACGGCGCGTCGATCCTGATGTTCGAGCCGTCCTGCACGTCCAGCGTCGGGGACCGGCACGAGGCGGTCCCCGACCACGTGGACGCCACCACCGGGCACGCCCTCTGACGGTCAGCGCCCCGCCGGGACCTGCTCCGCCGGGGCCGGCATGGCGGTCACCGGCCAGCCCAGCCGGCGTACCGCGGGGACGGCGGCGGTGCCGGCGCAGGCGAGCGCGACCAGCGCCCCGGCGACGGCGAGTGGCACCGGCGGGCCCCACGCCCGGGCCGCGAGCGGGGCGAGGGCGTAGCCGAGTGGCATGGCGCCCAGCGATACCAGCCAGTCGTACGAGGTGACCCGGGCGAGCACCTGTGGCGGGAAGTGGCCCTGCACCACGGTCTCCCAGACCGGGTTGAGGAAGCCCAGGGCGGCCAGCGCGACGCAGTAGGCGGCGATGACCACGCCGGCGGGCGCGGAGATGGCCAGCAGGAGCAGCGGCGCCGCGTACGTGGCGAGACCGAGGTTGGCCACCAGCACCGGACGGCGGGGTCGGGCCCGGGCGGCCAGCAGCGACCCGGCGAGCATGCCGACGGCGCCGCCCTGCTGCAGCAGCACCCAGACGCCCTCCCCGCCGAGGCGGTCCACCGCGACCACCGGCCCGAGGGTGAGCAGCACCGCGGCGGCGCCGTTCCAGACGCCGTGGGCGAGCAGGCTGCTCCAGAACCAGTCGCGGGAGCGGACCTCCCGCCAGCCGAGTGCCAGGTCGGTCCGGATGGACCGGCGTGGCACGGGGACGTGGCGGACGCGGATGACCGACAGCAGCAGGGCGCTGAGGACGAACGAGAGCGCGTCCAGGATGAACGCCCAGCCGGGGCCGACGGTCCAGATCAGCAGTCCGGCCAGGGCGGGGCCGAGCAGCCGGCTGGCGTTGGCGGTGACGCCCATCAGCGCGTTGGCGCGCTGCCGGTCGGCGGCCTCGACGGTGCCGGCGACCAGCGGCGAGGCGGTGGGCATGGCGAAGGCGGAGGCCACGCCGCCGAGCGCGGCGGCCACCGCGACGTGGGTGAGCGCCGGGGTGCCGCCGAGCAGTTCGGCGCCGACGACCAGTTGGGCGGCGCAGCGCGCCAGGTCGGTGCCGATGGCGACGCGGCGGGCGTCGAACCGGTCGGCCACCACGCCGCCGAGGGGCAGCAGGAGCAGTCGGGGGAGCAGCGCGCAGCCGAGGACGAGGGCCAGGGCGGCGGTGGAGCCGGTGGCCCGGAGCACGGCGAGGGCCAGCGCGGTGGGCACCACCGCGTCGCCGACGGCGGAGACGGTACGGCCGAGGAAGAGCAGCCGGAAGGAGCGCAGCCGGAGGGGGTGGGTCACTACCCAAAGGTAATTCGACGCCTAATATTTCGTCAACGAATATTTCGGCGTCGACGTACGATGATGCGGTGACCGACCGCGTAGACCTGCACATCCAGCGCTGGCTGCCCGTCCTGCCCGACCTGGACCCGGACGTCGAGGGCGCGGTCACCCGGATGTCGTTCCTCACCCGCCATCTCCGCGCGGTCAAGGACCGGGCGCTGGCCGACCTCGACCTGCAGGAGAAGGAGTTCGGCACGCTGCACGCCCTGGCCGGGCGAGGCGGTCGGGCCGCGCCGTCGGAGATCGCCGCCGACCTCGGCATGGCGCCCGCCTCGATCACCGCCCGCGTGGACGGGCTGCTGCGACGGGACTTCGTTCGCCGGAGCCCCTCCACCGTCGACCGGCGCCGGGTCGACGTGGAGCTGACCGATGCCGGCCGTGCCGCCTGGCTGCGCGCGATGGACGTCGTCGGCGGCTAGGAACACCGCCTGCTCGGCGCGCTGGAACCGGACGAGCGGCGGCTGCTGTCGGACCTGCTGCGCCGCGTCGTCCTGGTCGCCGAGGGACCCGCCGGCTGAGCCGCCGGGCTGCTGCCCGACGACGGGCCGGGCCCGCACGTGGACGGTGAGCGGCTGCGGCCGTGACGCAAAAGCCGTTGACCGGCCGGCGAGAATCGGGCGGTGACTACCTGGACGACGAGCCCCACCCACCCCGGCGAACCCGACGCGGCGATCCTGCTGCGGGAGTACCTGACGGAGATGGTCACCCGCTACCACCGGCGCCCGGAGCGACCCGGCGAGGTGGAGGCGGCCCTGGCCGAGTTCCCGGGCGACGACCTGACGCCGCCCACCGGACTGCTCCTGCTGGCCCACCGCGACGGCGAACTGGCCGGCTGCGCGGGCCTGCGCTGGCGGCCCGACTGGGCCGAGCTGACCCAGGTGTACGTCCGGCGGCCCTTCCGCGGCCAGGGCGGCGGGGCGGCCCTGCTCGCCGCGGTCGAACGACGGGCCCGCGAGGCGGGTGCCGACCGGATCCGGTTGGACACCCGTGACGACCTGGTCGAGGCCCGCGCCCTGTACGCGCGCCACGGCTACGTCGAGATCGCCCCCTACAACGACGGCAGGTACGCCGAGCACTGGTTCGAGAAGGCGCTGCCGGCGGAGTTGACGACGCCGGACCGGCGCGGCAAATAAAGACACCAACGCCCCGCCGGCCGTCATGCAGCCCCCGCCGCCTCGGCGGGCCGGGGATACAGCCCGGCGAGCGCGTGCGCGGTGGCGGTGAAGCGCTCCCGCAGCTCCGCCGGGGCGAGCACCTCCACCTCGGCGCCCAGCTTGAGCAGCTCCACGTGCCCGTGCCTGACCGACTCGATCGGCACGGTGGTCTCCAGCCAGCCGGACTCGTCGGGCTCACCCGCGGCGGCCCGGGCCGCCCGGCTCATCGCCGGCGGGAAGACGTACGGCATGAACTCCAGGGCGGCCACCGTCATCCGCACCCGGGCCTCGTCACGGTAGACGCCGCGCTCGTACCGGTCGGTCCACTCCTGCCAGAAGCCGACCAGGTCGAAGTCGGCCGGCCGGTCGAACCGTTCGTCCCGCACCACCAGGTCGAGCACCGCGCCGACCCGGTAGGTGCGGACCTGATCGCCGGAGCGGGCCACCAGGTACCAGCGGCCAGCCTTGAGCACCACGGCCAGCGGGGCGAGCACCCGGGTAACCTCCCGCGGGGTCTTCCACCGCCGGTAGCGGACCTCGACCAGCCGGTCCTCCCACACCGCGCGGGCCAGCGCGGCCAGGTGCGGGGTGGGCTCCGGATTCCGGAACCAGCCCGGCGCATCCAGGTGGAACCGCTGCCGCGCCCGGCCGCCCCGGTCGGCCAGCTCGTCGGGGAGCGCGGCGAGCAGCTTCAACTCCGCCGCCGCGAGCACCGGGCCGAGCCCGAGCTCGGCGGCCGGGCCGGGCATGCCGGCCAGGAAGAGCGCCTCGGCCTCCGGTGCGGTCATCCCGGTCAGCCGGGTCCGGTACCCCTCCAGCAGCCGGTACCCGCCGGCCGGGCCGCGGTCGGCGTACACCGGCACCCCGGCGGCGCCGAGCGACTCGACGTCCCGGTAGACGGTCCGGACCGACACCTCCAGGGCGTCGGCGAGTTCCTGGGCGGTCATCCTCCCCCGGGTCTGCAGGAGCAGCAGCAGGGAGACCAGCCGGCTGGCGCGCACCGGGCGACCGTAACGCCGGACCCGACGGGCGCCGACACCGGGAAGGAACTTCGCCCGGCACGCGACTGCTCCGCCGCTTCGCCCGGAGCTGGCCACGCAGCGCGACGGGCGCATCGTGCGTCGGGAATGACGGTCACAGTCCGATCGCACCACGCATGACCTGCCGGAATCCGTCCATTCCGCGATTGTCGTCCGGGTCCCGGGACGCTGTCGGATTCTCGTCGGGCGCGCCTCGTCGCCATTCACCGCCGGTGCTGAGAGTCTTTCTCACATGTTGCGTCCCGACGTCCCGATGCTGCCCCGCGCGTCGGCCCGGCCCGCCCTGCCCGGCGGGCCGACCGACTTCACCGAGGCGTGGCTGCGCAACCGGCGGCTGTCGGAGCACACCCGCGACGCGTACCGGCGGGACGTCGCCGGCTGGCTGACCTGGTGCGCGGGGCGCGCCCTCGACCCGCTGCGGGCCAACTTCCTCGACGTCAACGCCTACGGCCGCGAGCTGGAGTCCACGCTCGGTGTCCGCAGTGGCCGGCCGCTCACCCCGGCCACCGTCGCGCGCCGCCTGTCCGCCCTGTCCAGCTGGTACGACTTCCTCATCAAGCTGCGCGCGATCGACGCCAACCCGGTCTCCGGGGCCGACCGTCCGCGCATCGACCGGGACCATTCGGCCACGGTCGGCCTCACCCCGGAGGAGGTCGACGCCCTGCTCGCCGCCGTCGACGCGGACACCGGGCCGACCGCCGCCCGCAACCGCGCCGCCATCGCGCTCCTGGCCGACCTGGGGCTGCGGGTCGGCGAGCTGATCTCGCTCGACCTGTCCGATCTCGGCGCGGAGCGGGGCCACCGCAGCATCCGGTTCGTCGGCAAGGGCGGCAAGGTCCGCCGGCGCGCGCTCACCCCGGGCACCGCGTACGCGGTGGACGCCTACCTGGCCGCCCGCGCCGCCGCGCAGGGGGTGACCGTGCCGGAGCTGACCGGTCCGCTGCTGGTCACCGCGACCGGCGCCCGGCTGGACCGGCACTCGGTGTTCCGGCTGGTGCGCCGGCTCGCCCGGGCGGCCGGGATCCCGGCGTGGGCCAGGCTGTCCCCGCACTCGCTGCGGCACGCGTTCGCCACCACCGCCCGAGCGGAGGGGGTGCCGCTGGAGGACGTGCAGGACGCGATGGGTCACGCGGACCCGCGCACCACCCGCCGCTACGACCGGGACCGGCACAACCTGGACCGCGACCCGGCGTACGTCATCTGGGCCGCCCGGGCCCGCCGTCGCGGCTGACTCGAAGGACCGCGGCGGCGCCGCGTTTGGCGAGCGGACCGACCTGAAGACCCGGGCGGCGATGCTCGACGAGGGGCTCGACCTGCTGGTCGGGCTGCTCGGCGACCGGGTCGCGCACGAGGGCAACCACTACCGGGCCGACGGGGTGACGATGCGGCCGGCGCCGGTGCAGTCGCCGCGGGTGCCGGTCTGGGTGGGCGGCAGCACCCAGGCGAAGGCGGTGCTGCGCCGCGCCGACGGGATCGTGCCGTACAAGCTGACCGACACCGACGGCTGGGCCGACTTCACCCCGGATGAGGTGCACGACCTGGTGGCAACCCTGCCGGCGACCCGCGCCGACGGGGAGCCGTTCGACGTGGCGATCGGTGGCCGGCGGCGCCGGCCGGACGAGCGCGCCGAGCGGGCGTACGTGGGCGAGCTGGCGGCGGCCGGGGCCACCTGGTGGCTGGAGTTCGTCAAGGCCGGCGATCCGAAGACGATGCGGGCGGCGGTCGCCCGCGGCCCGCTGCGCTGACCGTGACGTACGGCGTCGGTCGGGGGTCAGGGCCGGCGGGTGCGGGGCCGGTCGCGGACGTCGTAGGCCAGCCGGGCCTCGTCGACCTTGTCCAGGTTGGCGGTGGACCAGTCGGCGAGTGTGGCGAACAGCGGCGCGAGGCTGCGCCCCAGGTCGCTGATCTCGTACTCCACCCGGGGCGGGACTTCCGGGTGGTAGGTGCGTACGACGAGGCCGTCGCGTTCCAGTTGCCGCAGCCGTTGGGTGAGCACCTTCGGGGTGATGGTGAGGAGGCGGCGTTCGAGCTCGACGAAGCGGTGCCGCCCGTACTCGTGCAGGGCCCAGAGGATCGGTGTGGTCCAGCGGCTGAACACGATGTCGACCACCGGGGCGATCGGGCAGGCCTGCTCCGGATCGGCGTCCATCCGGGATGCGGGGGCGGTGGCACCGGTCACAATCACTCCCTCGGGCCAATACTTTCCTCTAGGTACCTACTATACCGAGGGCGGTAGCGTCCTCTCAGTCCACAGGGGAACCGAGAGGAATTGTCATGATCGTGGTGATCGGAGCGACGGGAAACGTGGGGCGGCCGCTGGTGCGGGCGCTGGCGGCGGCCGGCGAGCAGGTGACGGCCGTGTCGCGGCAGGTGTCGGCGGCGGACGTGCCCGCGGGCGTCCGCCCGATACCGGCCGACCTGGCCGAGCCGGCCGGCCTGAAGGTGGCGCTCGACGGCGCGGCGGCGCTGTTCCTGCTGCTGCCCGGCGACCTGCTGGCCGGCGGCGCCGATCCGAGCGGCATCCTCGACGCCGCCCGCACCGCCGGCGTGCGGCGGGTGGTCTTCCTGTCCTCGCAGGGTGTCGCGACCGGGCGGCACCCCGCCCAGCTGGAGCAGGTCGTCGCGGCGTCCGGGCTGGACTGGACGGTGCTGCGTCCCGGCGGCTTCCATTCCAACGCGCTCCAGTGGGCCGAAACAGTACGGCAGCAGCGGCTGGTCGGCGCGCCGTTCGGCGACGTCGCGCTGCCGACCGTCGACCCGGACGACATCGCCGAGGTCGCCGCCGTCGCGCTGCGCGATCCCGGCCACGCCGGCCGGACGTACGAGCTGACCGGGCCGGAGCCCATCTCACCGCGGCAGCAGGCGGCGGCGATCGGGCAGGCGCTGGGCGAGCCGGTGCGCTTCGTCGAGCAGAGCGCCGCCCAGGCCCGGGCGCGGCTGCTGCGCGTCATGCCGGAGCCCGTCGTCGAGGCCACCCTCGACATCCTGGGTGCACCCTCGCCGGCCGAGCAGCGGGTCAGCCCCGACGTCGCACGGGTCCTCGGCCGGCCGCCGCGCGCGTTCGCCGACTGGGCGCGGCGCACCGTCGACGCCTTCTGCTGACGGACCGACCACCGGCTCGCCGGGCGGCGCGGAGTCGCCCGGCGAGCCGCAGTGGGCTCAGCCCTGCGGGCGCGGGCAGATGCAGAACGGCTGGCCGATCGGGTCGATCAGCACCACCCAGCGCTCGCCGCCGGGCTGGAACTCCGGCTTCGCCGCGCCCGCCGCCACGAACTCCTTCTCCGCCATTGTGAGGTTGTCGACGTAGAGGTCGAGGTGGTAGCGCTTGCCGGCGGTCTCGTCGGGCCAGGCGGGCGGCGTGTAGCCGGGCACCAGCCCGAACCCGATCGAGACCCCGTCCTTGCTGATCATCGCGTACTCGGCCTGGCTGTGGGTGATCTCCCAGCCAAGGACCCGGTGGTAGAACCCGGCGTGCGCGACCGGGTCGGAGCTGTCGAGGTTGACCATGGCGAGGTCGGCGTTCACTGTCATGCCGCCAGTCTCGCCGCCGTACCTGACACCCTGTGGCAGGTACGGCGGACGGATTTCAGCAGAGCAGCGCCAGGTGCCGGTGCGCATCGGCGGCGATGTCCTCGTGCCGCAGCCAGCGCCGCGCCCACAGCCGGGCGGCCGCCTCGGCCTGCTCGTCGCCCCAGGTCGCGTGCTCCACCAGCAGCGCGGTGGTCAACGCGTACGCCATCCGCAGTGCCAGCCCGCGTGCTCCCGCCACCACGTCGACGCCGGTCGGGTCGGCGGTGACCTCGGCGAGCCTGCCGCGCAGCTCGTCGGTGACCGCGGCGAGGGTGTCGGCGAGGGCGGGAGACAGCGGGCGGGCCAGGTCGACCGCGGCGGCCAGCCGGCCCAGCAGCGGCCCGGCCGCGTCCTCGCGGGCCACCGCGCGCAGCACGTCCAGGGCGAGCACGTTGGTGGTGCCCTCCCAGATGGGCAGCACCTGCGCGTCGCGCAGCAGCCGCGGCACCCCGGTGTCCTCGACGTACCCGGCGCCGCCGAACGCCTCGACGTACTCGCTGGCGGAGGAGACGGCGAGCCGGCCGGTGGCGAGCTTGGCCAGCGGCGCCACCACCCTCAGCTCGGCGGCGGCCTCCGGGTCGGCGCCCACCTCCACCCGGCCCAGCAGGGCGAAGGCGTGCCCGGCCAGGACGAACGCGCCGGCCGCGTCGACCGCCAGGGTGCCGAGGGTGCCGCGGTGCAGGGGTGACTCGGCGAGCCGGCCGCCGGCGACCTGCCGGGCCTCGGCGTACGCCCGGGCGTAGGCCAGGCCGCGGCGCATGCCGGAGGCGGCGGCGGACGCGTTGTGCACCCGGGTCACCACCACCAGGGTCATCGCCCGCACCAGGCCGGGCACGGCCGGGTCGCCGAGCGGCAGCGCGTACGCGTCGTGCAGCCCGATCTCGGCGGTGGGCAGCGCCCGGGTGCCGAGCTTGTCCTTGAGCCGGCGCACGGTCACCCCGGGCGCGGGGGAGTCCGGCGCGACGGTGGCCCCGGCCAGCGGCGAGTCGGCGGCGTAGCGGGGCACCAGAAACGGCGCCAGCACCCGGCTGCCGCGTCCGGCGCCCTCCGGGCGGGCCAGGGCCACCGCCATCGGCGCGTCGGCGGCGGAGCAGAACCACTTCTCCCCGGTCAGCCGCCACGAGCCGTCCGCGGCGGGCCGGCCGATGGTGCTGGAGTGGGACAGGTCGGAGCCGCCCTGCGACTCGGTCATCCACTGGCCGCTGACGATCGCGGTGCCCGGGTCGGTGGAGATCAGCCGGGGCAGCCAGGCGTCGCGCACCTCGGGGGCGACCTCGGGGAGGCTGAGCAGCGCGGCGGCGCCGTCGGCCATCGCCACCGGGCAGGAGAAGGTGGCCGACTCCGGCCCGTACAGGTGCAGCAGGGCGTGCTGGACGACCCGGGCCGCGGCCCCCCAGGTGCCGCACGCGGCCTCCAGGTAGGGCAGGGCGACGACCGCGTGCCGGGCGGCGGCGGCCCGCTGGGCCTGCCAGCCGGCGGAGGTGTCGACCCGGTCGACGCGGGCCCCCCACGGGTCGTAGCGGACCAGGGTGGGCGGGTGCGCCTCGGCGTCGGCGTGCGCGGCGCGCAGGGGCCCGGCGACGTCGGCGGCCAGGTCGGCCAGCCGGCCCTTCGCGGCGGCGTGCCCGGCGGGGCCGAGCTGCCGCTCCAGCCAGGACCGCAGGAGCGGATCCCCGCTGTACGGGTCGTCGGGGGTCGGCACCGGCTGCACGTAACGGGTCATCCACGGCTCCTTAGAGGGTGTGCGCCGACCGTAGACGACGCCGCGGGCGGCGCGACAGGGGTGATGTGCCTGCGCGGGGACGTACCGGACGCATACGGTCGACGGTGATGGGCCGTGAGCAGGCGTGGAGCAGGCCGGCCCGGCGGCACCGGCCGGTGCGTACCGGCCTGCTGCTGGGTGGCTTCGGGGTGGGCCTGTGCCTGATCGGGGTGGCCGGTCTCGCCGTGTGGAACGTTCAGGTGGTGATGCAGGCCAACGGCCCGGTGCGGGACACCGCCGACGGGTTCTTCCACGAGGTGTCGGCCGGAGACACCGACGCCGCCTACAAGCGGCTGTGCTCCGACGCCCGCAGCCGGTGGAGCGCGGTCGGCTTCGGCAGTTGGGTGCGGACCCCGCCGCAGGTCACCGGGTACGAGATCACGGACGTGTCGGTGGCGACCCTGAGCGGCCGGCCGCGCGGCACGGTGACGGTGCGGGTCACCCGTGACGGCGGGGCCAGCGAGGAACGCAAACTCCCGGTGATCCAGGAGAAGGGGAAGTGGCGGGTCTGCGGGGACCCGTTCTGACCCTCAGGCGCGCGGGCCGAGGTCGCCCGAGCGGTAGTGGCGGCGGCAGAGCACCTGGTAGCGCACATCGGCGGTGTCCATGGTGTCGCCGATGACGACCTGCGCGCCCTCGCGGACCACCCGCCCGTCGACCACCCGGGCGTTGAGCAGCCCCTCCCGGCCGCACCAGCAGAGCACTTCGATCTGGATGCGGGCCACCTCGTCGGCGAGTTCGAACAGCCGCTGCGCGGCCGGGAACAGGCAGGAGCGGAAGTCGGTGGCAAGGCCGAAGGCGTAGACGTCGACGTCGTAGTTGTCGACCAGATCGGCCATCTGCTCGACGTGCTCCAGGTCGTAGAAGGAGGCCTCGTCGCAGATCAGGTAGTCGACGCGTACCCCCTCGGCCCAGGCGTCGCGGACCAGGTCGCGCAGGTCGAGGGAGTCGGTGACCTCGATGGCGGAGTGGGCCAGGCCGATGCGGGTGGTGACCTGCGGGCCCAGCGACCGGTCGATGCGGGTGGTGACCAGGCCGCGGCGGCCCTGGCGGGCGTGGTTGTAGTTCATCTGCAGAGCCATCGTGGACTTGCCACAGTCCATCGGCCCCCAGAAGAACTTCAGCGCGGCGGCGTGCAGCGGCCGCCCGTCGAGGCCGCGGGCCGCGGCGCAGCCGGTGCGGGTGTGGTCCGGGCCGGGGAGGGGCCGGGCCAGGCAGGTCGGGGCGGCAGCGGCGTCGTCGGTCACGTCGGGGCAGCCTAGTCCATTGACCCTCGCCGATCAGGACGGTGCGTGGCGCGGCTCTACAGCACCCGGGGCGGGGTGTTGCCCGCGGCGACGATGGCCCGCCGCATCGGCACGGCGGCCAGCAGCGCGAACCCGACCACGAAGAAGATCAGCAGTGAGACCAGGCCCACCCGGTAGGAGGCGGTGAGCTGGAACACCAGGCCGAAGGCGAGCGGCCCGAGCCAGCTGGTGCCCTTGTCGCTGATCTCGTAGAAGCCGTAGTACTCGCCCTCCTTGCCGGCGGGGATGAGCTGGCTGAACAGCGACCGGCTCAGCGCCTGGCTGCCGCCGAGGACCAGGCCGATCGCCCCGCCGAGAATCATGAACGGCAGCGGCGCCTCGGCGGGCAGCCGGAACGCGGCGATGATCACACCGGTCCAGAGCACCAGACTGATCAGCACGGTCTTCCACGCGCCGATGCGCCCGGCGAGCGCGCCGAGGGCGAGGGCGCCGCCGAAGGCGAGGAACTGCACCAGCAGGATCGTCACGATCAGCGTGCTCTGCCCCAGCCGCAGCTCCTTGGTGCCGTACTGGCTGGCCAGGGTGATGACGGTCTGGATGCCGTCGTTGTAGACCAGGAAGGCGAGCAGGAAGAACAGCGTCAGCGGGTACGCCTTGATATTCCGCAGGGTACGGCCGAGCTGCCGGAACCCGTCGGTGAGCAGGTTGCCGCCGCCGACCCGGGCCGCCGCGGCGGCGGCGGGATGCTCGCGCAGCCAGCGCAGCGGCACCAGGGTGAACGCCGCCCACCACACGCCCGCGGACACGATCGACCAGCGGGCCAGGTCGAGGGTGCGCTGCGGGTTGCCATCCTCGCTGAGCACGGTGATCGCGACCAGGTTGAGCGCGAGCAGCAGGCCGCCCCCGAGGTAGCCGATGGCCCAGCCGCGGCTGGAGATGGCGTCGCGTTCGTCGGGGCCGCCGAGCTGCGGCAGGAACGAGTTGTAGACCACCACGGCCGCGCCGAAGGAGATGTTGGCAATCAGGAACAGCGCCCCGCCGAGCAGGTAGCGCTCGCCGGTGACGAAGGCGAAGGCGATGGTCGCGCCGGCGCCGATGAACGCGGCGGCGGCCAGCAGCCGCTTCTTGTGCACCGACCGGTCGGCGATCGCACCCATCACCGGCAGCACGAAGACGGTGAGGAAGACCGACAGCGAGATCAGGTACGGGTAGTAGGAGCCGGCGGCGACCCGGATGCCCAGCGGGTGCACGTACCCGTCGCAGCTGTCCGCGCCCAGTTCGCAGCCGGCGGCCAGTTCGGTGACGGTGGTGAGGAACGGGCCGAGGAAGACTGTGATGACGGTGGTCTGGAAGGCCGAGTTGGCCCAGTCGTAGAGGTACCAGCCGCGCCGCTCGCGGCGGGTGCTCGACGGGGGCTCGTGCAGGGTCGGGCTGACCGTCTCGGCCATCGGTTCCTCCGCCAGGGGTTCAGGCGGCCCAGTGGCCGCGGCTGCGGTAGACGTCGCGCAGCACGCCGACGTGATCGGTCATGATGCCATCCACACCAAGATCAAGTAAGTCGTGCATGTCGGCAGGTTCGTCGATCGTCCAGACATGCACCTGCAACCCGATCCGGTGGCAGTACGCGAGGAACCGCCGGTCCACCACGGGGATGCGCCCGTAGCGGACGGGGACCTGGGCGGCGACGACGGACGGCGGCAGCCGCAGCGACCGCCCGTGCAGGGAGGCCATCCGCAGCCGGGCCACGCCGCGCATGCCGAGGCTGGTGGCGACCTTCGGGCCGGCCAGCGCGCGCAGCCGGGTCAGCCGGGCGTCGCTGAACGAGGCGAGCAGCACTCGGCCGCCGGCGCCGGCCCGGGTGACCGTGGCGATGGTCGGTTCGACGCCGCCGTCGGCCTTGACGTCGATGTTGAAGCGGACCTCCGGCCAGGCGGCGAGGACCTCGTCGAGGCGGGGCACCACGGCGGCGCCGCCGACGCGTACCGAGGCCAGGTCGGCCCAGCGCAGGTCGGCGATGCGTCCCGGCTCGCCGGTGACCCGGCGCAGAGTGGCGTCGTGGAAGATCACCGGCACGCCGTCGGCGGTGGCGTGCACGTCGGTCTCCACGTACCGGTAGCCCAGGGCGATGGCGCGGGCGAACGCGGCGGCGGTGTTCTCGTCGCCGTCGGACGCGCCGCCGCGGTGGGCGAACGCGAGTGGCGCGGGGGAGTCGAGATAGCCGGAGCGGGGCTGCACGCCCGGCAGTATGCCCGCCTCCGGTGGCGTACGGGTGACGGGCCGGCGATCATCGCGCACCGGAGCACCCTCGGTTCAAGCTTCCCTATCGCTCCCTATCCTGTCTAACATGGGACCCGATGAGTGAAGATATGTTCTCCGTGGAGCAGGTGGCCGACCGGCTCGGCCTGCACCCGCGCACCGTGCGCGGCTACATCCGGGCCGGCCGGCTCCGGGCGGTGCGGATCGGCAAGCAGTACCGGATCGCCCGTGGCGACCTCGACGCGCTGACCGGCCGGCCGCGGACCCCGCCGACCCGGCCCGCCGCCGGCCCGTCCGTGGAGGTGTCGAGCATCGTGCAGGTCGACGGCGTGGACCGGGCCGCCGCGGACCGACTGGGCACCCTCGTGCTGGCGGGGGTGAACACCGTCCGCGACCCCGCGCACCCGCTGCGCGTCCAGACCGTCCACGACGAGGAACGACAGCGTATGAAGATCGTCATCCTGGGTGGCGCCGCCGCCACCGCCGACGTGCTGCACCTGCTCGACGCCGTCCTCGACGGCGGAAACGGACTGCTCGCCGGGGAGGCCGACGATGCCTGACGTGGTGCAGCAGCGGATGGGGGTGCCGGTGCTGGTGTGCGACCCGGCCGGCCCGCCGGTGGCGACCGTGCGGGACGCGCTGGACCTGATCGGTGCGGCCTTCCTCGGCGCGGAGGTGGTGGCCGTGCCCGCGAGCCGGCTGGGCGACGACTTCTTCTCGCTGGGCACCCGCTTCGCCGGGGAGATCATGCAGAAGTTCGTCAACTACCGGCTGCGCCTGGCCGTCGTCGGCGACATCTCCCGGCACCTCGCGGCCAGCGCGGCCCTGCGCGCCCTGGTCCACGAGTCGAACCGCGCCGACCACGTGTGGTTCGTCGCCGACCTCGACGCGCTGGACGCCCGACTGGGCGGCCGGGCCACCCGGGCCGGCCGCTGATCAGGCCAGCCAGCCGGCGGTGATCGTGGCGACCGCGAGGCCGTCGAGGTCGGCGAGTTTCGCCCCGACGAACTGCCGGGCGGTGGTCGAGGTCTGCACGCGCGGCGCCGGCTCCGGGTCGGTCAGGGTCGCGACGACCGCCGCGGCCGCGTCCACCGGGGACTGGGCGGCCGCGAACGCGCCGGCGCTGCGCTGCAGGTACGCCCGCAGCGCCGGCGCGTACACCCCGGCCTGCGCGATGGCGGCGTCCCGATCGACGCCGGCGTTGGCGACGAATTCGCTGGCCACCGCGCCGGGCTCGACCACGGTGACGGTGACCCCGACGGTGGCGGCGACCGGGGCGAGCGACTCCATGAAGCCCTCGACGGCGAACTTCGCCGCGCAGTACGCCTCGTTGAACGGCTGCCCGACCACCCCGCCGACGCTGGTGACGGTGATCAGCCGGCCCTGACTGGCCCGCAGGTGGGGCAGCGCGGCCCGGCTGACGTGCAGGACGCCGAAGAAGTTGACCTCCATGACGGCCCGCACGTCGTCGACGGTCTCCTGCTCCAGGGTGCCCACGTGCCCGGCGCCGGCGTTGTTGACCACCGCGTCGAGTCGCCCGTGGGCGGCGATCACCTCGGCGACGCAGGCGTCCACCGAGGCCGGGTCGACGACGTCGAGCCGGCGTACCTCGACCAGGTCGGCGACCCCGGCGGCGTCGGCGGCGCGGCGCAGCGCGTCGGCGCGCGACACGTCGCGCATGGTGGCCACGGTCCGCCAGCCGGCGCGGGCCGCGCCGACGGCGATCTCCAGGCCGATGCCGGTGGACGTGCCGGTGATCAGGACGGTCGGTGCGCTCATGTCGGGGTCCCTCCTCTTCAGGACACGAGGGCGTCCCGGCCGAGACTCCCACCCCTCGAGTGCGCTCGAAGGCGAATCAGGCCGGCGGGCGCCGCCGGTGCGACCGGGTGGTCTCGCTGGGGCGGCCGGGGTCGACGTGCCGGGGGCGGTCCGGCTCTTCGGGGCGCAGCGGCCTCAGGTCGTCGGTGATCGCGTCGATGATCCGGGCGGTGGCCCGTCGGGCCGCCCCGGGGGTGCCGGGGTGCAGGTCGCGCAGCGCCACCGGGGCGCCGAAGTGCACCCGGATCGCCGGCCGGCGCAGCAGGGCCCGGGCGAGGCCGCGCAGCGCTCCCTTCGGCGCCCGGTACGGCAGCACCTCGTGGGAGCCCCACTGGGCGACGGGGATGACGGGGGCGCTGCTGACGAGGGCGAGCCGGGCGGCGCCGGTCTTGCCGCGTTCGGGCCACATGCCGGGGTCCAGCCCGATCCGGCCCTCGGGGTAGAGCAGGATCACCGAGCCGCCGGCGACGGCCGCGGCGGCGGCGTCGAGGGCCTGGTGGACCGAGGTGGTGCCCCGGTCGACGCGGATGTGCCCGGCCCGGCGCATCAGCGGCCCGATCACGGGGGTGCGGAACAACCCCGCGGTGGCCATGAACCGCGGGGCGATGCCTTGGGCGCGGCAGGCGGCCGCGAGGACCACCGGGTCGAACGGGCCGATGTGGTTGACGGCCAGGATCAGCGGTCCGCGGCGCAGCTCGGCCGGCACGTCGCCGGTGACCGCGAGGTGGCCGAAGGCGCCGACGATGCCGCGGGCGAGCAGTTGGGCGGCGCGCCACAGCAACGGCGTTCGCCAGCCGGTCGGGGTGTTCATCAGTGCTGGATGGTCGCACGCGTCGGGGTGAGCGGGGGACCCGATCCCGGGTCGGGCGGCAGAGGTGATCAGGGTCATTGGTCCCGGGCCGGTTCGGGACCCCCGGCCCTGGAGACTTCTCTACGACGCCCGGTAGTATTTACTACGTCTTGTAGTACGCAACAGCTGGGGGTTTCAGGTGGACGCGTTGGACGTCGCCCGCTGGCAGTTCGGTGTCACCACCGTCTACCACTTTCTGTTCGTGCCGCTGACCATCGGGCTCTCCGTCCTGGTGGCCATCCTGCAGACCATGTGGCACCGCACCGGCAACGAGCGGTACCTGAAGCTCACCAAGTTCTACGGCAAGCTGTTCCTGATCAACTTCGCGATGGGCGTGGTGACCGGCATCGTGCAGGAGTTCCAGTTCGGCATGAACTGGAGCGACTACTCCCGCTTCGTCGGCGACATCTTCGGCGCGCCCCTGGCCATCGAGGCCCTCGTCGCGTTCTTCCTCGAGTCGACCTTCATCGGACTGTGGATCTTCGGCTGGGACCGGCTGCCCAAGCGGGCGCACCTGGCCAGCATCTGGGCCGCCGCGATCGGCACCAACCTCAGCGCGTACTTCATCCTCGCCGCGAACTCGTTCATGCAGAACCCGGTCGGCTACCGGATCAACCCGACCACCGGCCGGGCCGAGCTCACCGACTTCGTCGCCGTGCTCACCAACAAGGTCGCGCTGATCACCTTCCCGCACACGCTGTCCGGGTCGTTCCTGGTCGCCGGCTCGCTGATCGTCGCGGTCGGCCTGTTCCACGTCATCGGCAACCGCGACAGCGCCGATACCGCCGCGTACCGGTTCGCCACCAGGTTCGGCTCCTGGGTCGTGCTGATCTCCTCGGCGCTGGTGCTGTTCACCGGCGACATCCAGGGCAAGATCATGACCGACGTGCAGCCGATGAAGATGGCCGCCGCCGAGGGCCTCTACACCACCGAGAGCCCCGCCTCGTTCTCCGTGCTCACCGTCGGCAGCCTCGACGGCAGCCGCGAGGTCTTCGCCATCAAGATCCCGTACCTGCTGTCGTTCCTCGGCACCGGCGACCCCAACGGCACCGTCCAGGGCATCAACGACCTGCAGGCCCAGTACGCCAGCCAGTACGGCGCCGGCAGCTACACCCCGATCATCCCGGTCACCTACTGGAGCTTCCGCTTCATGATCGCCTTCGGGATGGCCGCCGCCGCGATCGCCCTGCTGGTGCTCTGGAGCCAGCGCAAGGGCCGCACCCCCACCAGCAGGTGGCTGCTGCGCGCCGGGCTGGTCATGCCGGTGCTGCCGCTGCTGGCCAACTCCTTCGGCTGGATCTTCACCGAGATGGGCCGGCAGCCGTGGATCGTCTTCGGCGAGATGCTCACCCGCAACGGCGTGTCCCGCAGCGTCTCGCTGACCGAGGTGCTCACCTCGTTCACCGCCTTCACCCTGATCTACGCCACCCTCGCCGTGGTGGAGTTCAAGCTGCTGGTCGGCTACGCCAAGGCCGGCGTAGCCGACGTCACCCCGGCGCCCGAGTCCGACGACACCGACGACGCCGAGCGCCCGCTGGCGTTCGCCTACTGATCCCCGGAGCCCATCGTGGAACTGACCACCATCTGGTTTCTCCTCGTCGCCGTGCTCTTCACCGGCTACTTCATCCTCGAAGGCTTCGACTTCGGCGTCGGCATGCTGCTGCCCGTGCTGGGCCGCGACGACCGGGAACGCCGCGTCCTGATCAACACCATCGGCCCGGTCTGGGACGGCAACGAGGTCTGGCTGATCACCGCCGGCGGCGCGATGTTCGCCGCCTTCCCCGAGTGGTACGCCACCCTCTTCTCCGGCTTCTACCTGCCACTGCTGCTGATCCTGCTCGCCCTGATCGCCCGCGGGGTCGCCTTCGAGTACCGGCACAAGCGCCCCGAGGCGTCCTGGAAGCGCCGCTGGGACGCGGCGATCTTCTTCGGCTCGCTGCTGCCGGCCATCCTGTGGGGCGTCGTCTTCGCCAACATCCTGCGCGGCGTGCCGCTGTCCGCCGACCACGAGTACGCCGGCGGCCTGCTAAACCTGCTCAACCCGTACGCCCTGCTCGGCGGCCTGACCACCCTGGCACTGTTCCTCACCCACGGCGCGGTGTTCATCGCCCTCAAGACCACCGGCGAGATCCGCGAGCGGGCCGGCGCCCTGGCCGTGAAGCTCGGCGTCGGCACCGCCGTGGTCGCGGTGGCGTTCCTCGCCTGGACGCTGACCATCCGCTCCAGCACGGCCGCCGTCGTGCTCGCCGTCGGCGCGGCCCTCGCCCTGGTCGGTGGTCTCGCCGCCGCCCGGGTACGCCGGGAGGGCTGGGCGTTCACCGGCACCGCGGTGGCCATCGCCCTGGCGGTGGCGACCCTGTTCGCGGCGTTGTTCCCGAACGTGCTGCCGTCGACCCTGGACGCCGCCGGAACCCTGACGGCGAGCAACGCCTCCTCGACCCCGTACACCCTGAAGATCATGACCTGGGTGGCGGTGGTGTTCACCCCGATCGTGCTGGCCTACCAGGGCTGGACGTACTGGGTGTTCCGCAAGCGAATCGGGGTAGTCAACATTCCGCAACATTGATGGGCCTGCGGGCGCGGG
>NZ_JAPFQV010000037.1:0-64243 GCF_033804685.1 Micromonospora sp. RTP1Z1 | reverse complement strand
ACATACAACGCCTCACGGCGCGGCCGTTCCACCTCAACCCGTCCGACGAACGCATCGAGCAACGCAGAGTCGAACCGACGCTCCCGACCAACCCACGTCACCGCAACCCGTCCCTCATCCGCCCACCGACGCAGGGTCACAGGATGGACACCGATGTACTCAGCGGCCGGACCCAGGCGCAGCAACGACATGATCAAGAAAGTACCACATAGGTTCGCTAAGCTAATCAGCCAACAGTTGCACACCCTGGGCCGGGAACCGCAACTGACACGTCGACATGGGCGCCAGTGCATGACTCGGTTCGGTCATCCCACGACAGGCGGATTGTCAGCACGTGGCGATAGCGTCGTCGCATGGCTGAATTCATTCGTGTCGATCTTCGTGACTCGCGGTTCGGGCGCGTTGACCTCAGCGGCGCGCAGTTCCACGCCGTCGACCTGACCGACGCCCGTTTCCGCGGTGCTGACCTGCGCGGGGTCGTGATGCGCGGCGTCGAGCTGGTCGACGTGGACATCCACGGCGAGATTGAGAACCTGACGATCAATGGCGTCGACATCGGGCCTCTGGTAAACGCCGAGCTCGACAGGCGGTATCCGGACCGGGCCAAGATGCGCCCGACAGACCCAGCCGGCTTCCGCGAGGGGTGGGACATCCTGGAGCGGCTCTGGGGCGGGACCGTCGAACGGGCCCGCCGCCTGCGACCTGAGCTGCTGCACGAGTCGGTCGACGGCGAGTGGTCGTTCATCGAGACGCTGCGCCATCTGGTGTTCGCCACCGACTCCTGGATCAGGCGGGCGATCCTCGGCGATTCGGCGCCGTGGGACCCCCTGGACCTGCCCTGGGACGAGATGCCCGACACGCCGGGGGTGCCGCGCGACCGTGACACACGACCCTCGCTCGACGCGGTGCTCGAGCTGCGCCACGACCGGATGTCCACCGTGCGCCAGGTCATCGACGGTTTGACCGACGAGTCGCTGGACGGCCACACCAAACCGGTCGAGGCACCCGGCTGGCCGGAGCCCCGCAGCTACCCAGTGCGCGAGTGTCTGTTGATCATCCTCAACGAGGAGTGGGAGCACCGGCTGTACGCCGAGCGAGACCTCGACGCCCTGGAGACACAAGGCAGGTAGAGGGCGCGCCAGGAAACCTCTCAGGGCCTGCCGTATCGAGCGATGGAAGGCGTCATGGTCATTAGTCTGACAGCAACAGCGTCGGGTCCCACTGGACGCGGATGGACGCGATCAAGGCCACGAGAGCAGGCGTCCGGCACATCGCTGCACAGGCTCACTGCCCGGCCAATGACTCGTCACAGATGGAACCTTACGACTGCCCGAAGTCGGCACCCTTCCGAGGCGGGCCGATGCGGTGACGCCGCGGGGTCGTGTTGGTTTGCCCTCGTGGTCAGATAGGGCAGGCTGTGGGGCCTGGGATTCTGGAAGCCGGAACCCTCGCCGGTCAGTGCGCCCGGGGGTCGCGGGTGTGCGGATGCTGGGTGCACGTGGAGGCTATGCGGTGAGTGAGTACCAGTACTACGAGTTCGTCGCGGTGGATCAGCCGTTGACGGCGGGGCAGCAACGCGAGTTGCGAGCGCTGTCCACGCGGGCGCGGATCACGCCGTCGAGTTTCGTCAACGACTACCAGTGGGGCGATCTCAAGGGCGATCCGCGGGATTGGATGGAACGGTACTTCGACGCATTCCTCTACCTGACGAACTGGGGAACCCACCGGATCGCACTCCGGCTGCCGCTCGGGAGCGTGGATCCCGACACCGTGGCCGTGTACTGCGTCGGTGGGTCGGCCCGGTCCTGGGCGACCCGCACACACGTGATCCTCGATGTGAGCAGCGAGGACGAGGACGGCGACGAGGTCTACGACGGCGGAGGTCACCTGGCCTCGATCGTTCCCGTGCGGGCCGAACTGGCCGCCGGTGACCGACGGCCGTTGTACCTGGCGTGGCTGCTGGGCGTGCAGAACCGGGAGGTGGATGACGACGATCCTGAACCGCCCGTCCCGGCTGGCCTGGGCACCCTGTCCGGGCCGCAGCACGCGTTCGCGGAGTTCCTGCGCCTCGACCCCGACCTGCTCGCGGTGGCGGCCGAGACCAGTGGGCCGCTGAAGACGAAAGCCCCGTCGGCGGCGGCACTGAGCCGGTGGGTTAAGGCCCTGCCCGAGGCGGAGAAGGATGACATTCTGGTGCGGCTGCTGCGCGGTGATGACGCGCGGGTGCGGTCGGAGGCGCTGCGCCGCCTGCGTAGTCCGGCTGCTGAACAGCCGACGGGGGGCGGCCGTACCGTCGGCGACCTGCTGACGGCAGCCGAGAATCGCTGGGCGCAACAGCGACGGCTCGCCCGTGAGCGGGAGGCGGCCGAGCGGGCGCGTCGGGAACAGGCAGCCGCAGCCGCCCGCGAGCAACGCCTGAACGCGTTGGCCGGGCGGCAGGACCAGGCGTGGCGGCAGGTGGCGGCGATGATCGAGACGAAGCGGCCGAAGGAGTACGACGCGGCCGTCGCCATCCTGGGTGACCTCAAGGCGTTAGCCGTGCGGGACGGCGCGATTGCCGTGTTCAACCGGAGGATACGGGAGCTGCGTCAGCAGCATGCCCGCAAGCCGAGCCTGTTGGACCGCCTCGACCGCGCCGGCCTGGGCTGACAGCGGGTTCGCTCATCGGCCGCTGATGCCGGTGAGCGCAAAGCCGAGTTGGGTGTACGAGCGGGACCGTTTGCGCCACATGGCGGCGAGCACGCCGACCCGCTCGTCGACGTAGTCGTGGACCTCGACGCTGGTCTTGCCGGGGTGAGTGCGCAGGATCCGGCCGACGTACTGGACCATGCTGCCTCTGAACGACACGGGGTGGGCGAGGAACAGGGTGTCCAGCTTCGGGCAGTCGTAGCCTTCGCCGACGTACTTGTCGGTGGCGATGACGAGCAACGGCGGCCCGTCGGCGGGCGGGTCGGCGAGAAAGGCGAGGACCTGCTTGAGGTCCTTGGTCTTGCGGGTGGCGTAGAGCAGGTGCGGCTCGTGGCCGAGGTCCCGCAGTCGCTGCGCGAGGGCCTCGACGTGGGCGGTCTGCCGAGTCAGGACCAGGCAGTTCCGACCCCGGTCGAGCGCGGTGTGCACGTCATGGCAGACGTGGTCATTGCGGGTGTCGTCGGCGACGAGACCGCCGAACACCACGGAGGTGATCGCTCCCGGCTTCGCGGTGTCGGCGTCGGCGGGCAGGGCGAACGCGGTCTGGTGCACGTGCAGGCTGCGGTGCAGGGCTTCGGGATCAGACTTGTCGACCATCGGGATGCTGTGCCGCTTCGGGCCGCAGTGCATGAAGATGATCGGGCCGAGGCCGTCGCGGCGGTAGGCGGTGGCGGTGAGGCCGATCCAGCGGCGGGCTGGGATGCGCCGCAGAGCCTTCTCCACCGTCGGGGCGCCGGCGTGGTGGGCCTCGTCGACGATGACAAGCCCGTACCCGGACAGCCGTTCGGCGGCGTCGTCCATGCGGGCGACGGTCTGCATCATCGCCAGGTCGATGACCCCGGTCGGTTTGGTCTTCCCGCCGCCGATCTGCCCGATCCGCTTCGAGTCGATGTCGAGCACGGTGGTGAGGCGTTCGCGCCACTGGTCCATCAGCGGCGCCCGGTCGACCAGGACCAGGGTGGGTGTCTTGTGGTGGGCGATCAGGGCGCAGCCCATGACGGTCTTGCCGAAGCCCGGCGGCGCCTCAAGCACGCCGTGCTCGTAGCGGGTGAGCTCGGCGACGGCGTCGGGCTGCCGGTCGCGCAGCGTCGCGGTGAACGCCACCTCGATACCTGGCGGGTCGGCGCGCCGGTCGTCGATCTCCAGCCGGCTACCCGCCTGCGCCACCAACTCCGCGGCTTTGTCGACCATGGCCCGCGGCAGGTACAGGAATTCGAGGTCCTCCGTGTAGCAGCGGATGTACCGGGGCGTGTTCCAGTTCGACAGGCGCAGGTTCTCGTTCTTGTAGAACTCCGGGTTCGCCAGCGACGCGGCGTGCTTGAGTGAGGCCAGCAGCGCCAGCGGCAGACCGGCCCGGCGTACCGCGAGCATCCCCGCCCACTCGGCGTGCACCACCACAGGTGGCGCCGCGTCGGGCCGCAGCGCCGAGCGGAACAACGATGCCTCGGGACCGACCGCGACCGGCCGTAGATCGACGACCAACCGCTGCGTTCCGGCCAGGCCCAGCTTGGCGACCCCGGCCAGGTAAGCCCATTGGTCCGGGTACGGCGTGAACGTCTCCGGGTCGACGAAGACGGTGGTGCCGGCGTCGCGGCACTGCTTCTGCAGTGGCAGCGCGATCAGGTTGCCCAGCCCCTCGCCCTTGGCCGGCAGGTGGTCCTGGGAGGGGAAGAAACGGTCGTAGCTGTCCAGCCCGAGCTCACCGCGGACCGCCATCGCCTCGCGCAGCAGCCCAAACCCCAACGCCCGCGCCTCCACCGCCGGCACTGGCTCGCTGAAGAAGGTCCAAACGTGGGCGCCCTGACCGGAGCGGGAAACCTCCACCGCCGTCGGCACCCCGACCGCCCCGGCGGCCTGGACGTACGCCTGCGCGTCCAGTTGCCACTGCGCACCGTCGAAGTCGCAGGCCAGCAGCCGGCAGGTGTCGTCGGCCAGCATCGGATACAACCCGGCGCTGATCTTCCCGGCCAGGTGGTCGTGGAGCACCGCGTCGGTCAGCGGCCGGTACCGGCGGGCGTCCTTGGCCTCCTGCCACGTCTGGCCGGGTAGGCGTTCGAGCTGGGGGTACCAGCCCTTGCGGCCGTCCTTCTCCCACCGCTGCGCGTAGACGTCGTCGCGGCCGACGAACAACGACCGGAACAACGCCACCCGCTCAGCGACGAGCCGCTCCCGTGTACCTGTACCAGCGGATGCGCCAGGGAGCAGTTGCTCCTGCGCCGGCACCTCGCGCCCACCCGAGGTCAGCCGTGCCACCTCGGCTCGCAGGGCGGCCAGCTCGGCTCGGATCAGCGCCAATTCATCGGCACATCCGCAAGCGCTGCCAGCGGCCGCATGACTGATCGATGTCCGCGTCACGCATCCATTGATACATGGCTTCGATTGCGGTCCTACCACCAGGACACCGCGCTGCCCCCAGCAGGACCTTTCTACGGCAGGCCGGCGAGAAGTTCCTCGCGCCACTGTGCGAAGCGTTTGCGCATCTCGCAGATGTGGGCTGGGTCAGCGCCGTAGGCGGCGAAACGCCGGTCCGGGTAACGTTCGAGCATCCCGAACAGGTCCGCCAGGACGCGCCGGTCGAACCCCGCGTCGGACTGTTCCGCCAGCTCGCACAGCCGCGTCCGGGTGTAGCGACCGGTTGCGAGGGCCGCGTCGATGTCCAGGAAGTCCCGGGGCTCGGCTCGCGTGTAAAGGGCGGACATCTTGCCGGCGACCACGTCGTCGGCGTGCAGGACCGGCCCGATGTCCATCATCACCGGTGGCAGGGCGCGCCAGTTGGCGGCCAGCTCGACCTTGTACGGATGCTCCGAGTGGGCAGGATCGGTGACCGCAAGTCTGGTGAAGGTGTCGAACCGCTGCGTGATCTCGACGGTGTAGCCGCCGTCGCGGTAGCCGCCGACGACAGCGTCCACGGCTGCTGCGAAGTCATCGCGCCGCTCCCACGCAGTGAACAGGTCGATGTCCTCGCTGGGCCGGTCCAGGATCCCATGGGCCTGCACCGCGTAGCCGCCGGCCAACGCGAACCCAAAACGGGCAGCGACCCGCAGACCGATCTCCGCCAAGCGGAGGTGGACCGGGTCCACTCCTAACCGGCCATCGCTTGCGGTGGCATGGCCAGCTCGGGGAAGCGTGCCTGCCACAGCGCCCGCAGCCGCGCCGGAAGCCACAGGCTCGGCCACAGCCGGCGTAGCGTCCGGCCATCCAGCCACCGGCACAGGTCGGCCACCGAATTCGCCTGGTTCAGCACGGTCTGATACATCAGTTGCAGATCGCCTGCATCATCCAAGTCGTAGACGCTGTCGCCGGACCAGTCCAGCGACCGGTCGAGCGTCACCACACCGCCGACCGGGCCGCGCAAGTCGGACAAGGTCGCGGCGACCACGAAGTGCCGCTGGTCCACGTACCGTGAGCCAGGCGGCGCGCCACTGCCTCGGACCATGATGCCCTACCTCCTGACATAGATCGTACGTCTGAACCTGCATGGCGACCGGCGCGCGACGACCATCGGCCAACCCAGAGTGGTCGTCAACCAGCTGACGGTTGGTGCCCAAGAACGACCTTCCCACTCGCCCGAGCCCACATGCGGGCGCCGCGCGGAGCGCTCCGGTGGTGCCCGGACGAAGTGGCACCGCAGCGGACTATCACCAATGACGTACCAGAGCAGGCCCAACATCAAATTCGCCGTCCAGTACCGCCCCACACCACAACGCCCGGACCAGCCATTACGGCGGCACCCCCGGAGTCAGGCAAACCAAAGAAGATCGGATGCTTCTTATCGGAAGATAAGTCCGCAAAACGGACTATGATCAGGCGGCTGTCCTCAGGCGCTGGCTGGTCACTGTCGTCCGTCACGACGACGCACAGCTCACCGGGACGCTCCGCGCTGCAACACCTTGGGCCCGTTGGGTCGCTGGCCAAAGGACGGGTCGGGCGACTACCTGGCCCAACGCCCGGGCCAGGCACCGTTCGCGGCTCTGGCTCTCCTGTGAACAGCGGCAAGGCCTTCTCATCGTTGAACCGTGCGAATCGAGCATGACTGCCATCGGCACGGCGACGCGGTCCGGGTCCGAAGTCAATCGGGGGAAGGGGGCGGGAGCTGGTGTTCGAGGGTTTCGAGGAACTGGACATCGCCACCGCGGAAACGACCATCCACGGACGCCGCCGAGCACACCGGATCATGCGCCGTACAGCATGCGCGAGGTGGGCCGCGAGCCTGTGGAGGTCATGCGGCTCCTGGGATACGACACCTTCGCCGTCGTCGGGCACGATCGCGGCGCGCGCTGCGCGTACCGGATGGCGCTGGACCACCCCGACACCGTCACCCGCCTCGCGGTGCTCGACATCGTGCCCACCAGCGACGCGTTCGGCCGCGCCGACATGGACTTCAGCCTCGGGTTCTGGCTCCGATCGTTCCTCGCCGCTCCCGAACCGGTACCCGAAGTCCACGCCGTCTGCGAGCAGTACCGGGCTGCCGCCACGCTGGACTACCAGCACGACGAGACCGACCGCGGCAACCGGCGGATCCGGTGTCCCGTCCGGGCGCTGTGGAGTCACGCCGGCCCCGTGGCGAGTTGATCGCTTCCTGTGTGATGCCCGTTAGTGCTGGTGCGGCCGGTTGCGGACGAGAGCGAGGGCGAGCACGGCGGTGGCGAGGAAGACGATGGCGTTCACGCGTAGCCCCGCCTGCACCCCCGCGGTCAGCGCCTCGGCGAGCGCCGCCCGGACCGGGTCGGGCAGCGGCTGGGTGCCACTGGTGCCGGCGGCCACCGCCGACTGCACCGCGCTGCGGGCCGGCTCCGCGACCTGGTGCGCGGCGAGCCGCTCCGGCAGCTCGGCGAGCAGCCGGGTGGTGAGCAGGGTGCCCAGCAGGGACGCGCCGAGTACCGATCCCACCTGGCGGGCCGCGTTGACCGCCCCGGAGGCCATGCCGGCCCGGGCGGGCGCGACGCTGGCGAGCGCGGCGGCGGTCGCGGGGGCAACCACCAGACCGCAGGCGGCGCCGAAGAGCGCGAGCAGCGGCCAGCGCTGGCCGAACGTGGTGGCCGGGCCCTGCGCGGCCAGGCCGAGGCTGGCCAGGCCGCCGAGGAGGAGACCGGCGGTGAGCGGCGCCTTGAAGCCGGTGCGGCGGATGGTCCGCCCGGCGCCGAACGCGGCGAGCGCGTATACGCCGAACAGCACCAGCATCCGCCAGCCCGTGTCCAGCGGGTTGAGGCCCTGGGCGCGTTCGTGGAACAGGACGAGCAGGATCGCCACGCCGGTGAAGCCGAACAGCGACACGGCGGCGACGACCATGACGGCGCTGAACGACGCCGACCGGAACAGCCGTACGTCGAGCATCGGCGCGGCGGTGCGCAGCTCGACCAGGACGAACCCGACCAGCGCGGCGGCGGAGCCGAGCCACGCGGCGACCACCGGCGGGCTGGTCCAGCCGTCGCGTCCGGCCTGGATCAGGGCGTAGACGAACGCGGCGATGGTGACCGTGCCCAGCAGCAGGCCCAGCAGGTCGAGCCGGCCGGTGCCCTGCCGGGACTCGGCCACTCCGACCGCGGCGACGACGAGGGTGACCACCCCCAGCACGATCGTGGACAGGTAGACGGTGTGCCAGTGGTGCTGCCGCAGCAGTGCCCCGGCGATGAGCGGGCCCACCGCCAGGCCGATGCCGGAGGCGGCCGACCAGGCGGTGATGACTTCGGTGCGCCGGTGTGGGTCGGTGAAGGTCGCACCGAGGATGGCCAGGCTGTTCGGCAGGATCAGCGCCCCGCCGATGCCCGCCAGGAGCTGCCCGGCGATCACCCAGGCCGGGGTGCCGGCCTGCGCCACCACGGCCCCGCCGGCGATCATCGTGGCAACGCCGGCACCGAACATCCGCTTGCGGCCGAAACGGTTGCCCAGCGTGGCGGCCGAGAGGACCAGGCTCGCCACGGCCAGGGTGTAGGCGCTCGGGATCCAGATCAGGGTGGTCGGCTCGACGCGCAGGTCCCGCTGGATGGTGGTCAGGGCGGAGACGGTCGCGGTGATCTGCAGGAAGGTGATCGCCGCGCCCAGGCACATCGCGACGAGGGTCGCCACCTGGCTGCGGCGGGCGGGTGACGGCGGCGCCGACGCGGGCTGGGTGGTGGCCGGCCCGGTCGGGGCCAGGGTTCGCTGGTCGGTCACGGGGACTCCTGGAGGGGTCGGATCCGCGGTGATGCCGGCGGGAAAGGCGGTGCTTCCCGCGCCGGTGGCGCGCGGCGAGAGGTGAGGGGCGGCGGTCACGGGAGCTGCGGGTAGAGCGCGGCCACGCCGCCGGAGAGCTTGCCGCGCACGTCGCGGCTGAGGTCGTCGGCGAGGATCTCGTACGCGTCGGCGGCCCGGCCGAAGCCACGGTTGGCGCCGGCGACCAGGGCGGTTGCAGCCGAGATGTCCATGCCGGTCCTGTCTGTGCAGTAGTGTCGACCAGCTAGCTTTTGCAGAAGCAAGCCAGCTAGGGACCAGTGAAGCATCTGACTAGCGTCAACGCAAGTCAGCCCGTACGCTGGTCGATATGACGGATCTACGGGACGACCGGGACGCCTGGTCGATGGCGAACTGCTCGATCGCCCGGGCGATGGACATCGTCGGCAGCAGGTCGGCGATGCTCATCATGCGTGAGGCCCTGCTCGGCACGCGCCGTTTCGACGACTTCGTCCACCGGGTCGGCCTCGGCGAGCCCGCCATGGCGGCCCGACTCAAGGAGCTGCTCGCCGCCGGCCTGCTCGAACGGATCCCCTACCGGGAGCCGGGGCAGCGCACCCGCCACGAGTACCAGCTCACCCGCAAGGGCCGTGAACTGCTGCCCGTCATCACCGCGCTGCGCAACTGGGGCGACACCTGGGCCGCCGACGACGCCGGTCCCCCCGTCCTCGCCACCCACCGGGAGTGCGGCCACCGCGTCCGGGCGGCGCTCCGCTGCGAGCTGGGCCACGACGTCGACGAGGGCGACGTGGACATCGTCGCCGGGCCGGGCCTGATCCGCAGCACCTGACAACCGGCGGACATCGGCCGCGGTCGACCGGTGCGGGCAGGATGGGCACGTGGACATCGAGCCGGTCGACGCTGCGCCCGAGCGGACGTTCCCCCGGGCCGTTCTGCGGCAACGCTGGCGGAACCTCACCTTCGTGCACTGGGCCGTGCCGCCGGAGGTCGTCGCGCCGCTGCTGCCCGTCGGCACCCGACCCGACACGCTCGACGGGGTCACCTACGTCGGCCTGATCGGTATCCGGATGGTCGGGCTGGGCCTCGGACGGGGACCGGGAGTCCCGTACTTCGGCAGCTTCTGGGAGACCAACGTCCGGCTGTACTCGGTCGACGACACCGGCCGGCGGGCGGTGGTGTTCCGCTCGCTCGACGCGTCCCGGCTGGCCCTGGTGCTGGTCGCGCAGCTGAGCCTGCGGCTGCCGTACAAATGGTCGGCGATGCGGCTGGACCGGGACGGTGACCGCTGGACCTACCGCTGCCGGCGCCGCTGGCCCGGCCCGGCCGGCGCGACCAGCCGGATGACGGTCCGGGTGGGTGAGCCGATCGCCGACCCGACCCCGCTGGAACACTTCGTCACCGCCCGCTGGGGCCTGCACACCCGGGCGTACGGGCGCACGCTGCACCTGCCGAACTGGCATCCCCGCTGGCCGCTGCACCGGGCCGAGCTACTGCACCTGGACGACGAGCTGGTCACCGCCGCCGGGCTGCCGCCGCCGGCCGGACCGCCCGCGAGCGTGCTCTACTCCCCCGGCGTCCCGGTCCGGTTCGGCCCGCCGGTCACCGTGCGCCAACCCGGCCGACCGCAGCGGAGGACGCACGGCGGCGGGTGGCGGTGATCAGCACGTCGACCAGACCAGGTCCGCCGCCCCGTCCGGGTCGTCGGCGCGGCGGGCGACCAGCAGCGCCGGGGCGGAGAGGGTCAGCCGGTGACCGTCAGCGCGACCGGCATCCCCTGCTGCACCTCGAGGACCGCCCGCTCCCCCAGCGGTCGCGCCAGGTCGACAGTCGCGGTGCGGGGCGCTCCGATATCCCCGCACGTCTCGCCGTCTGCGTGGCGGTGCTCGATGACGATCACGACGACGGCGTTGATCGACTCGACGGCCTCCGCGCTGTAGTCGACGCCGCACGGCCGACTTCCGGGGTCCGGAGCGCCGGTGAAGGCGACGGCCAGTCGCCCGCTCGTCGTGGTCCCGGTCGCCGACTCGATCGCCAGCCCACCGTGCGGGTACTCAGGACCCCATCGCGGTGGCGTCACCACGATGGCAGCCGAGGGGGCGACCGCGATCCGGGTCAGTCGCACCGCCGTACCGTTGAGGGTGTACTCCCAGGCCGGGGCCGCCGCCGGGCCGCGCGTGGTAAGGATCCGGACCGTGGTCAGGCGCGCGGCGGTGACCTCCAGCGGTACGCACCCGGAGCAGTCGCCAGCGCCCGCCGCCGCGATCTGCGCGAACGCCTCCTCGGGCGAGATCAGGGGAACCACCTGGGTCCGGCCGTTCTCCCAGACCACCTTTCCCCTCGGTAGCCGGGTGGCGGGCAGCGCCGTGGCGGCGACGACCCGGCCGGCCAGCAACGCCTGCTTGTTGTTGTCCCCGTTCGCCGGTTCCCAGTCGCCAAGCTGGCCGGTCAGCTCCCCGACCGGCACGAAGCCCTGCGCCCCACCGGCGTCGAGGACCGCCTTGTCATACCGGGTCAGGGCGTCGCGCGCCTGCTGGCGCAACCTGTCCAGGTCATCCCCGCCGGGGCCGCTGCCGGTCGCACCGCAGCCACCGAGCACCGCCACTGCGGCGACCAATACCAGCCAGGACCGTCCGCCCATCCCCGATCACCTCCGCACCCCTTCGACGTCCGCTGGCCCGCGAAGGTTCCGTGGACGTCCGGGCGGGAGGTGGTCAGGCAGGGTCCGGGCGCCGGCGGAGACGGAGCCGGCCCCTACGCTCCCGCAACTCCCGCGCCGCCTGACCCAGTTCGAACGCGATCCGGGCGGCCTCGTACGCCTCCGCGGCGCCCGACTCGGCCACCCGGCGCTCGCGCAGGTCGTCCCACTCGGCGCGTTCCTTCATCCTTGGACCCTCCACTATGGTCTGCCACTGCGCCACGCAGTCGCTCATCAGCCCAACGATGGTCGGCGCACCGGGCCATGGGTGGCCATGGTCACGTTCTGGTCAATCCCTCCTGGTCAGGATCGGGTCCGGCCCCTAAGCGACCCCTAGCGTTGGTGACGGAAACCGGTCACCCTGCGTCGACTCGGCTGACCGCTGGCCCTGAGGCGGAACCATCAGCGCAGATCATGTGACGTGACAACCCCGTAGACCGGCTGCTTCCGGCCCGGACGGTCGGGGCAGGAGCCGTACCGGCCGCCGACCATGCCCACCGTCCCGTCCCCGCACTGGATCAGGTAGCCGCGGCCCGCCCAGAATCCGTCCACGCAGACGAAGTAGCTGCACACGTCGGCGGCCGGCTCGTGGATCAGCGGGCCGTCGCAGTAGGTGTAGCCGAACGGGTTCTGCGGGACCCCGCACCGCTCCACTGCCGGAGCCGGTGCCGGAGCCGGCGTCGGCGTCGGCGTCGGCGTCGGTGAGCCGGGCGGAGCGGGGGTCGGCGAGGGCGTGCCGCCCGGGGTGGAGGCGGGCCCGGTCGGTCGGGAGGTCTGCGGCACCCCGCCGGTGGCGCAATCCGAGGCCAGCAGCGCGCGACGGTCGACCGGCGGAGGCATGCGGCCGCCGGCGGCCATACCCCCCGGGGCGGGGGCCGGGGCGGGCCCGCCCGGCACGATCGGATCGACCGCGGGTGTGTTGCTGGCCACCGGCCCGATACCGGTGTCGGTGCCCGGCGTGGTGGTGGCGGGTACGACGACGCCGCCGGTGGACAGGGCGGTGGCCGGCTGGCCGGTCGGGTCCGGGGTCATCGTGGCGGCGAACGCGGCCAGGACGACGAGTGCCGCTCCGGCCGCGGCGACGGCGGGCTGGGTGAGGCGGGCGTACCCGGGTGCGTGCGCGGCGCTGACCAGCACCGGTGCCACCGGCAGGGTCCGTCGGTTGGCGGCCACCGCCTCGTCGAGCCGGGCGAGGACGCCGTGGCGCTGCCCGGTGGCATCGGCGTACGCCAGGGTGAGTCGCAGCCGGAAGCGGGCCGCGGCGCCCCGCGGCACCCGGAGGCCGACCACCAGTGCCCCGTTGGGCCCGTGCAACAGGGTGACCGGCACCGTCGGGTGGTGCGTGAGGCCGCTCAGCTGCGCGTACGTCCATTGATGGGTCCGCTTCCGACTCACCAGGACGATCCGGCGGTCGGTGACCACCGCCGTGCCGGCGTCGGTCACCCGGCTGCCCTCCGGCAACGGTGGCGCGGGCTCCGGCTGCGCGACCGCGATCGCGGACAGCACGGCCGGGGCCAGGCCGGCGTGACGCGGCACGCCGAGCAGCCCGGTTGGCGGTTGGACGGCGACGACGGTCTCGTCGTACGCCAGGTCCACGGGAACGTCCGGCCGGATCGCCGGGCGGTCCTCGGCGGCGGCCCGCAGGCGTTGCAGGCGTACGCCCCGCAGGCACCACAGCTCCCGCCCGACCGGGCCGGGCTCGATGATGTCGGGTCGGGCGCTGCGGCGGCGCCTAACGTCGGTGGCGGAAAACGGAAGGAGAGCCGGGTGCTGGAACGGCTCAACCAGGCCATGGAGCACATCGAGCGGCACCTCGACCAGCCGGTCGACGTGGCCGAGCTGGCGCGGATCGCGGTCACGTCGGAGTACCACTTCCGACGGCTGTTCTCCGCGCTGGCCGGCACCCCGCTGTCGGAATACGTCCGGCGGCGACGGCTCACCGTCGCCGGCGCGGAGGTCCTCGCCGGCGAGGAGTCGCTGCTCGACATCGCGGTGCGCTGGGGATACGGCTCGAACGAGGCGTTCGCCCGGGCGTTCCGCGCCGTGCACGGCATCGGTCCGAGCGAAGCCCGGCGTACGGGGGCGGCGCTTCACGCCCAGCCCCGGATGTCCTTCCGACTCGTCGTCGAAGGGAGCACCAGCATGCGATACCGGATCGTGGAGATGGGCGAGTTCCGCCTGGTCGGACGGAAGGCCCGCGTCCCCCTGGTCCACGAGGGGATGAACCCTGCGATCGTCGCGTTCATCCGGAGCATCGACCCGGAGGCCGTACGCCGGATGGAGGCGCTGTCGGACCAGGAGCCGCGCGGCATCGTCAACGTCAGCGACGACCTCGCCGGCAGCAGGGAGGAGGGCACGGAGCTCGACTACTGGCACGGGGTGGTGACCGGCGCCGACGTGCCGGAGGATCTGGCGAGCCTGCCGGTGGCGGCGGGCGCCTGGGCGGTCTTCGAGGTCTCCGGTGAGTTCCCCCAGGCGGTGCAGTACCTGTGGCGGGACGTGTTCACCCAGTGGTTCCCGTCGAACCCGTACGAGAGCCGGCCCGGCCCGGAGATCTCGAAGGTCCGGGTGTCGGCGGACGGGAAGCAGGCCGACGCCGAGCTGTGGATCCCGGTGCGGCGGGCCTGAGGGACCTCAGCCCTCGGCGGCCCACACCCGCCGGAGGGCGTCGAGTGCCGATTCCCGGTCCGCGCCGAGCAGCCGGGCCTGCCGCAGGTAGGCGGCCGCGTGCCGGTCGAGGGCGCGGCGGCGTTCGTCGGCCGGCGCCGTGGCGACCCGGTCCGCCACCCTGGTGCCGCCGCCGCGTCGCGACCGGACCAGGCCGGCGGTCTCCAGCTCCCGGTACGTGCGGGCGACCGTGCCGACGGCCAGGCCCAGGTCGCCGGCGAGCTGCCGCAGCGGCGGCAGCCGCTCCCCGGGGTGGAGCACTCCGGAGTGGATCAGGTCCACGAGTTGCCGCCGCAGTTGCTCGTACGGGGGCGTGGGGTCGTCCGTGTCGACCCGCAGGGTCGGTGGCGCGCTCACGCGGACACCGGGTCGGTCCGAGAGGCACGGGCGCCGGGTTTCAGAATGGCGGCGGCGCTCCACCCCAGCACCGCGAGCCAGATCGGGGTGAGCAGGATCAGCAGCCAGGCGGCGACGGTCCACCACAGGGGCCGGCACGGGCTGGCCAGCAGCCCGGCGGCGGTGACCAGGCACACGCCGAGCAGTGGGATGGTGACCAGGACGCCGCACGCGCCGGTGACGGCGGTGGCGGAGCGGCGCCGCTCCGCGTCGTCGGGCACCAGGTCACCGGCCTCGGCCTGCGGACGGGGGCGCCCGACGACCCGGTACAGCGCCAGCGCGGCGATCAGCACGCCGACGCCGACCACCAGGGCGAGCGGGAGGCTGTAGAACGAGCCGGCCCACGGGCCGTGGGAGCCGGTGATCTCGCCGCAGTCGTACGCCAGGGAGCGGCCGGCGCGGCCGAGGTCGTCGACGGATCCGGCGGCGGTGGTGGCGACCAGCAGGGCGGCCAGCGCGGCACCGGCGGCGGCCACCGCCGTAGCGGGGCGGCGCGGCAGGTAGTGGCGGATTTGTCGGGTCTCCAGCGCCGCGCGGCGGGTGGTGCCGGCGGGGCGGACGGCGCGGCTCTCCCCCGCCACCACGCCGGCCAGCACGCAGAGGCCGAACAGCGGCGCGGCGAGCAGCACGCCACGCCCGAGCGGGTCCTCGCCGGCGGCGACGGCGGCGACCGCCACGCCGAGGGTCAGGCCGGTCCAGCGCCAGCGCCGGGTGGTCCGCCGGATGTGGTCGGTAGCCGGGTCGGGCGGCGCCGATGGACCGGTCAGCGCGGCGGCGAGCAGCAGCACAACCACGAGCCCGAGGATCACCGTGACGGCCATGGCCCCTCCTCTTGTCTCAAGCATCTGACACAAGTGAGCATGATCGGTCGCCCCGATTGTGTCAATGAGCTGATACAAGCACCGTGGGTCAGCCTGTCAGGCTGCCCTGCTCCGCCTCGGCGGCAATCGCGGCCTGCGACAGGCAGGCCGGCACGTCGCCCGCGTGGTACGGATGCTCGCTCGGCTCGATCCCGGCGAGGAACATCGCGTACACCGCGGCCAGCCGCAGCGGGGCGACCGGGCGCAGCAGCGCGACCGCCCGCTCCGGGTCGCAGCCGGGCACGTCGGCCCGCCACCGGGCCGCCCACGCCGCCAGCAGCGGGCCGGCCGTCGCCGGGTCGAGGGTCTCGGTGAGCCGCAGGATGTCGAAGGCGGGGTGGCCGACGAAGGCATCACCCCAGTCGATGATCACCCGACGCTCGCCGTCGCCACGCACGTTACCGGGGTGCAGGTCGCCGTGGACGAGGGTGTCGGACAGCCCGCAACGGCGTACCTCGTCAAGGCGGTCGTCGAGGCCGGCGAGCAGGCCGTCCACGGTGGAGACGTCGTGCGGGGCGAGGGCCGCGCGGATCCACTGGGCCAGGGCCGACCCCCGCCAATCCGGTACGCCGGCCGTGACCAGCGCCGCCACGTCGTCGGCGGCGCGGACCTGGATGGCGTGGTGGTCGGCGGCGACGCCGGCCCGTTCCTCGACGTCGGCCGCGTAGCGGTCCTCCCCTGGCACGTGGTCGAGCAGCATCCGGCCCGACCCGTCGTCGGCGAGCAGGGTCGGGGCGGCACCGGGCACGGCGTAACCGAGCCAGCGCAGCACCGCGCCCTCGTGCCGGAAGAAGTCGGGCACCTGCTTGAGCCAGGCACTGCCGTGCTCCCCGTCGAGGCGCCAGATCGCCGAGAGGTTCCAGGTGCGCTGCTGCCCGATGACGGTCGCCGGCCGGCGGAGGCGTTGCAGCTGCGCGGTTGCCCAGGCGAGGCTGCGGGCCGGGCCGCCGGGCTCGGCCCACGGGGCGCGCAGCGGGTGCGGCGACAGGTCCACCGACGCCGGGTCCAGCGGCACGGTCGGCCGCTCGGCCACCTGGCCGAGATAGGTGAGGTGGCCGCCCGGCGGCTCGGGACGGTCCGCGGCGAGCAGTCGCAGCACCGCCACGTCGAGGCCGTGCCGCTGGCGGGCCTCGGTGACCACCGAGCCGACCTCCTGCCACCAGGGCTCGGGCACGTCGTACAGGGGGAGGGCGCCCAGCGGGGCGCCGGCCTGGTCGACCAGGACGAGGGTCACGGTGCGGGACACGCCGGGACGGTAGCGCCCCGCCCGCCGTACCGGCGAGCGGTTAACGGGCCGGGCGGGCGCCCCCCGAGCCGAACCGGGGTCGCCCGTCCGGGGCCGCTGGGGGTGACCCCGGATGTCCCCGCCCCGTCCCGCTGCCAGGCTGACGCAATGATCACCACCGATTCCCGCGCGACCGCGCCCGCCCCGCACGCCTGGTTGCGGCCGACGGCCCTGACCGCGTCGTTGCTGCTGTTCGGCTACGGCATCCTCCGCCTGCTCGACGGCCTGGACGGGTACCGCGACAAATCCGGGTGGCCCTGGCTGGCCGGGCACGGCCTGTTCCTGCTCGGCATGGTCCTGTTCGCCGTGCTCATGGTCGAGCTGCGCCGCCTGCTGCTCGCCACCTCGCCGCGGCAGCGGGTGCTCACCGATGTGGCGACCGTGGCCGGGCTGGTGGGCGCGGCCGCGTTCGGCTGGGTGATCCTCGGCGACCTGTTCCCGCGCTTCGCCGACGCGGTGTCGCCGCCGGACCTGGTGCTGATCGGCGGGCCGGCGCTGTTCCAGCTGGGTCTGCTGACGCTGCTGGTCCGGGCCGCCGTCGTCCGGCTGCTGCCGGCGTGGGGGCCGGTGCTCGTCCTGGTCGGCTTCGTCGCGATCGCGGTCGACCTGGACCTGCTGCCGGTCGGCGCCGCGCTCGTCTTCGGTGGACTGCTTCCGGTTCGGCGGCCCGCGCCCTGAATCGGACGGGATCGACGGTCCGTCCGTCAGACGTAGACCGGGCGCCGGGTGCCACCGTGGTCGGCGCAGGGACCCCTCGGCAGGCCGGTCCTGCTGATCAGGCCGTCCTCGCATTGCACCAGGTAGCCCTTGCCGTTCCACAAGTTGGCGGCGCAGGCGAACCAGTCGCAGACGTCCGCGGCGGGGTCGTAGACGTAGGAGCCGCCGCAGTAGTTGTAGCCGTACGGGTTCTCCGGCGCGCCGCAGAGGTCGCCCGGGGTCGGGCTCGGTGAGCCGGCGGACGGGCTGGGATCGGGGCCGCCGGTGCCGCTGGGCGTCGGCCCACTCGGGGGCGTGGCTGGCGAGCCGCCCCCGGTGGGGCTCGGCGCACCCGCCGTGGGCGGTCCGGAGCTGGGCGCCACCGGCGCCGTACCGGGCAGGGAGCTGGCAGGCGCGGTACGGCCGCCGGGCCCGGCGCCGGGGGTGGCGGTGGAGCTGACCGGCGCGCCGACGGAGGCGGACGCCGAGGGTGCGCTCGGGTCGAGCGGGGCCACACCGTCGTCCACCTGCATCCCGACCACCGGGCGGTCCGCCCCCGACCAGCGGACCGTGCCCGCGACCGCCGCCACGGCCACCAGCACCGCGACGGCGGCGACCAGCGCCGGGCGGGCGAGCCGGGCGACCACCGGGGCTTCGTCCGGCGTGGCGGGAGCCGGCGTCGCGGGCCGGTTGCGCCAGTGCGCCACCACCGCCTCGTCGAGCCGGTCCAGCAGCGAGTCCCGCGCTCCCGTCGCCTCGGCGTACGCCAGGGTGAGTCGCAGCCGGAAGGCGGACGCGGCGGACCGGGGCACCCGTACTCCCCCGATCCCGCCCCCATCGTGCGCGTGCAGCAGGGTGTACGGCTCCCGGGGATCGTGCGCCACCCTGGCGACCTGCGCGTACGCCCACTCCCGGGTCCCGTCGCGGCCGACGAGGATCAACCGCCGGTCGGTCACCACCGCCGTCCCGGAGTCGACCGCGGCCACGCCCTTCGGCAGCCGTGGCGACCGGCCGGTGTCCTCCGCGGGCACGACGGTCAGCTCGGGCGCGGGCAGACCGGTGGCGTGCCGGGCCGTCACCTCGATGAGGTCCACCGCGGCCTGCACGGTGGCCACGGCCTCACCCTGCTCCAGAGTCACGGGCAGCCCGACCGGCGGTGCCGCCCGCTCCTCGGCCTCCTCGGCCCAGGCGCAGACCTGCCGCAGTTCGTCGTGGCGTTGGCGCCACGCCTCCATCGCGGACTCGTACGCCGTGCGCCGCCGCTCGTTCTCCCGCCTGACCCACCGGGTCCGCCAGCCTGAGGCCGTGCCGTCCGTCGCCGTCACCGGGTCGCCTCTCATCGCGAAGGGTTTCCGCGTCCATCCAGGTACAACCGCCCGGGCCGCCGCAGGACACGCGGTCGCGGTGGACCGGTTCGGTGGATCCATCGCGGTCGAACGGAGGATGGCGGAGCGGGGCGGCGTGGCACTCGCTCCCGGCCGGGGACGAGTCGATACGGTCCCCACATGGAGCAACGCATCAGCCTGGTCACCCTCGGCGTGGCCGACCTGGCCCGGGCCCGCGCCTTCTACGGGCGACTCGGCTGGCGCGGCCAGGAGATCGAGCAGACCGTCTTCTTCCAGGCCGGCGGGCTGGCGGTGGTGCTCTGGGGGCGCGACAAGCTGGCCGACGACGCCGGCCTGACCGACCGGGGCGCCGACGGCTTCGGCGGGCTGAGCCTGGCGCAGAACGTGCGCAGCCGCGAGGAGGTCGACGCGGTCCTGCGCGAGGCGGCCGACGCCGGGGCGACGGTGACCCGCCCGGCCCGGGACACCTTTTACGGCGGGTACGCCGGCTGCTTCACCGACCCGGACGGTCACCTGTGGGAGATCGCCTGGAACCCGGGCTTCCCGCTGGCCGCCGACGGCACGCTCACCGTCCCCGACTTCGGCGCCCCATCCTGACGACGCCGGCCCAGCCTGACCGGCAGGGCGGGGTTGCGGCGGGCGGTCTGCTGCCGGACAGTGGGCCCATGTCCTGGTTGCGACGCCGCCGCTACGCGGTGCCGGGGGTCGCACCGACCGATTCGCACGGCGGATGGGACGCCTACGACGGCACCCGACTGGCCGACCGGCCGGCGGTGCGGGCGGTGCTGGAACAGGCGCCCCCGCACTTCGCCGACCTCGTCTTCACCCCGGGCGACCCCGACATGGCGCTCACCCGCGAGGAGTTACTCGCGAACGTCACCGTGGCGACCGCCGACGGACTGTCGTGGACGCTGAGCCTCGGCGAGGAGATCAAGGCGGTGGTCGACACCGGCCCGGACGTCTTCGACGACGACCTGGTGGTGGCCGCGCTGACCGCCCGGCCGGAGGTGGCCCGGGCGGACCACCCCGACCGCGAGGTGTACGAGGTGACCCTCTCGGCGCCGATGCCGGCCGACGAGATGCTCGCCCTGAGCGTGGCGGCCCTGACGGCGGCGCACCGCGAGCTGGCCCGCCGGCTCCGCGTCGAGCTGCCCGGCTGACGGACACCGGCCGGGCGGGCTCCACCATCGGATCAGGTGAAGACGGTGCGGCGCACGCCCTGGTGGTCGGCGCAGGCCGCCCGCTGGCCGCCGGTCAGGCTGACCTTCCCGTCGCGGCACTGCACCAGGTAGCCGCGGCCGGACCAGAAGCCCGGGGCGCACTCGAAGAAGTCGCAGGTCCGCTCGGCCGGCTTGCGGATCCGATAGCCGCCGCAGAAGTCGTACCCGAAGGGGTTGGCCGGGGCGCCGCAGCGCCTCTCCCCGGCGGGCTGCGGCGCGGCGGTGCGGGGCCGCGGGGGCGTCGGCGCGGGGGTGGCCTTCTTCCGGGGCTTCGGCGCGATGGTCGCCTCGACCTGCACCGCCGGCCCCACCGGTCGGGGTGCGGGGGTCGCGGTGGCCGCCGGCGTGGCGGCGGAGGCGACGTCCGAGCCGGGCCGCACCGGCGGGTCGGACTCGAAGAGCATCGCCGGCACCACCAGGGCGAGGGCCGCCGCCACCGCGACGGTACGCCGGCCGCCAGGCACCCGCGCGAAGGGCCGCGCCTGCGCCGGGGTGACGATGCCCGGCCGGAACGGCTGGGTCTGGGCGTGTTCGGCGAGCAGCTCGTCGAGCTGGGCGATCACGGCGGCGCGCTGCTCGATCGCGTCGGCGAAGGCCAGGGCCAGCTTGAACCGGAAGTCGGCGACGGCACCGGTCGGCAGCAGCAGACCGGAGGTGCGCCGCCGGTCCAGCACCTGGATCAGCGTCACCGGGGCCGCCGGGTCGTGGGCCAGTCCGGTCATCCGCCCGTACGCCCAGTCGCGCCGGCCGCGCCCGCCGAGCAGCACCAGCCGGCGGTTGGTGAGGACGGCGAGTCCGGCGTCGGTGACCTTGATGCCTTCCGGCCGGCGCGGGCGCAGCGTCGGCGGGTCCGGGTCGACGGTCAGCTCGGGGGCCGGCAGCACCGCGGTGTGCCGCACCTCGACCAGTTGCGCCGCCGGCAGCGTCCAGAAGACGACCTCGCCGGGGGCCAGCTCCATCGGCAGGCCGGCGCCGGCCTCGACCGAGCCCTGGAAGGAGCCGGCGAGGGTACGCAGCCGGCGCAGCGCGTCGTCGCGTCGTCGCCACGCCATGTCGGCGTCGCGGAAGGTCCGCTGCCGCCGGTCGGTCTGCCGGTGCGCCCACCGGTAACGCCAAGTGGAACCCGTCGAATCAGTCTTCGCCACGCCGACTCCTCCGCCGCGCGAGCCCACCAATCGGGGTGTCATACACATCAACTGTGACGGAAGGCCGACAAGACACGCGAAAGTCGCTAATCTGACCGATCGGTGGATTGACCCGCACGATAGGCCGAACCCGCTGCGTCGATTCGAGGCCGCGGCCGGGTCCTCCGGGGCGGACCACTTTCACCGTGCGAGGGAGTCGCGGCGTCGGTAACGTCAGCCGCAGCCGGGGAGCGCCGTGGCCCTCGGGGCGAGGAGGTGGACCGGTGGGCGACACCACCTCCACTGTCGTGGTCGGCGTGGACATCGGCACCACCAGCACCAAGGCCGTCGCGTACGACACCGACGGGCGGCAGCTCGCCGCCCATTCGGCCGGCTACCCGCTCGACGAGCCGCATCCGGGCTACGCCGAGCAGGACCCCCAGCTGATCCTCGACGCGGTGATCGAATCGATCCGGGCCTTGGTCGCCGAGCTGGCCGAGCCGATCGCCGGACTGTCGTTCAGCACCGCGATGCACAGCCTGATCGGGCTCGACGCCGACGGCACCCCGCTCACCCCGTCGATCACCTGGGCCGACTCCCGGGCCAGCGCCCAGGCCGAGCGGCTGCGCGCCGCGCCGTCCGGGCTGGCCCTGCACCGCCGCACCGGCACGCCCGTGCACCCGATGGCGCCGCTGCCCAAGCTCGTCTGGTACGCCGAGCAGGAGCCGAAGCTCTTCGAGCGGGTCGCCCACTGGGTCGGCATCAAGGACTACGTCCTGCTGCGGCTGGCCGAGACGCTGGTCATCGACCACTCGGTCGCCTCCGCCACCGGCCTGATGGACATCCACAAGCTGGCCTGGGACCCGCAGGCGCTCCGCATCGCCGGGATCACCGAGGAGCAGCTGCCGCAGCTCGTTCCCACCACCACCGTGCTGCCCGGCCTCACCGCCGAGGCGGCCGCGGCGACCGGCCTGCCCGCCGCCACCCCCATCGTCGTCGGCGCCGGGGACGGCCCGCTGGCCAACCTCGGCCTCGGCGCCGTCAAGCCCGGCGTGATGGCCTGCTCGATCGGCACGTCCGGGGCGATGCGGGTGGCCGTCGAACGGCCCGCCGTCGACCCGCTCGGCGGCGTGTTCTGCTACGCGCTGACCGCCGACCGCTGGGTGGTCGGCGGCGCGATCAACAACGGCGGCATCGTGCTGCAGTGGGCCGGCGACGCACTCGCCCCCGAACTGGGCGAGCACGCCGAGGAGGAGCTGCTCGACCTGGCCGCCCAGGCGCCGGTCGGGTCCGGCGGGTTGATCATGCTGCCGTACCTGCTCAGCGAGCGGGCGCCGCACTGGAGCGCGCTGCCCCGCGGCGCGTACGTCGGGCTGACCCACGGCCACCGGCGCGAGCACCTGGTCCGGGCGGCGCTGGAGGGGGTCTGCCAGCAGCTCGCCCTGGTGCTGGCCTCGGTGCGCGCGGCCGGCAACGAGGTCCGGGAGGTCCGCGCCAGCGGCGGCTTCGCCCGCAGCCCGCTGTGGCGGCAGATCCTCGCCGACGCGCTCGGCATGCCGGTGCGCTTCCCCGCCGGGCACGAGGGGTCCAGCTTCGGCGCCGCGCTGCTCGGCATGCAGGCCCTCGGCCTGATCCCGTCCATCGATGTCGCCGCCGACCTGGTGGAGATCGACGAGACGGTACGCCCCGACCCGGCCTCGGCCGCCACGTACGCGGCCCTGCTGCCGCTCTTCTCCGAGCTGTACGACGCGCTCGTTCCGACGTTCGCGTCGCTGCGACGGCTGGCCCCGAGCCTGCCGCCGGAGCCACCACACACCGCCCGTCCCATGTGATCGCCCGTCCCCGCTCGGCACGGACGACTACCGAAGGTCGTGATAACCGTGGTCACAGTTCTCGCCGCACCGGCGGCCCCACTCACCAACGCCGGGAACACTCAACTGATCATCGCGGCCCTGCTGGGCATCGCCGCGGTGGTGCTGCTCATCGCCTGGGGCAAGGTGCACCCGTTCCTCGCCCTGATCCTCGGCGCGGCCGTCCTCGGCGTGGTCGCCGGGGTGACACCGGACAAGATCGTCACCTCGTTCAGCGCCGGGGTCGGCTCCACCGTCGGCGGGGTCGGCCTGCTGATCGCCCTCGGCGCGATGATCGGCGGCCTGCTCGCCGAGTCCGGCGGCGCGGACAGCATCGTCGATCGGGTGGTCAACCGGGTCTCCGGCACCGCGCTGCCCTGGGCGATGGCCGGGGTCGCCGCGCTGATCGGCCTGCCGCTCTTCTTCGAGGTCGGCGTGGTGCTGCTGGTGCCGATCGTGCTGCTGGTGTCCCGGCGCACCGACGTACCGCTGATGAAGATCGGCATCCCGGCGCTGGCCGGCCTGTCGGTGCTGCACGGCCTGGTGCCGCCCCACCCCGGCCCGCTGGTCGCGATCGACGCCCTCGGCGCCAACCTCGGCCAGACCCTCGCGCTGGGACTCCTGGTGGCCATCCCGACCGTGATCATCGCGGGTCCGGTCTTCGGCAACTTCATCGCCCGCTACGTGCACGCCACCGCGCCGGAGGCGCTGCTGCCCACCCGGCGACCGCTGGTCGTCGCCGGCGGGCGGGGGCCCGCGGCCACCGGTCGCGGGCCGGTCGACGCCGACGGCGACCTCGTCGCCGAGGACGACCTGATCAACCCGGGCACCGGCCGCCCCGGCGAGCCTATCGACGAGGCCGCCACCGAGAAGGTACGTGCCCGCCGGGCACCCGCCCTGTGGGCCGCCGTCGTCACCGTCCTGCTGCCGGTGGCGCTGATGCTGCTGCGCGCGATCGGCGAACTGACCCTCGCCAAGGACACCGGGGGACGCAAGGCGCTGGACATCGCCGGCACGCCGATCGTCGCCCTGCTGGCCGGCGTGATCTTCGCGATGATCTTCCTCGGCTACCGGACCGGCTTCAGCCGCGCCCAGGTCTCCGGCTTCCTCGGCGGGTCGCTGCCGCCGATCGCCGGCATCATCCTGATCGTCGCGGCCGGCGGCGGCTTCAAGCAGGTGCTGGTCGACGCCGGTGTGGGAAACCTGATCGCGGACGCCGCCAAGGGCGCGAACCTCTCGCCCCTGCTGCTGGGCTGGCTGGTCGCCGTCGGCATCCGGGTGGCGACCGGCTCGGCCACCGTCGCCACCATCACCGCCGCCGGCATCGTCGCACCGCTGGCCGCCACCCTCCACGGCCCGGAGGTGGCGCTGTTGGCCCTCGCGGTCGGCTGCGGCTCGCTGTTCTTCTCGCACGTCAACGACGCCGGATTCTGGCTGGTCAAGGAGTACTTCGGGCTGACCGTCGGGCAGACCATCAAGAGCTGGTCGGTGATGGAGACGATCATCTCGGTGGTCGGGTTCCTCGGCGTCCTGCTGCTCAACCTGATTTTGTGACGCCCTGAGCCGCCGGGCTGCGGCCTCGTCGGATCCGCCCACCGGATCCGACGAGGCCATCGCTGTGCCGGTGCTCGTGCCGGCACGACGGCGACACCGGCCGGGTCGTCGACCTCGGCATGCGGGTCACCGCGCGGGCTGGTCGCGAGTCAGGGAGCCTCGACGCCGGAGATGCGGTACCTGTGCACCTCGGCGCCGAGGATCGCCACCGCCTGCTCCTCCGAGGGGCCAGACCCGCGGAAGTCGAGCAGCTGCTCGTCGGACTCCCACCGCTCGTAGACGTTGATCCGGCCCGGCTCGATCAGGTCGGCGCTGACCGCGAAGTCGATGCAACCCGGCGCGGAGCGGGCCTGTCGCACCGCTTCCACACAGGAGGCCAGGTACGCGTCCCGGCCGTCCGGGTCGACGTAGAGACTGCCGGCGACGATGAGCACTGCGGACCTCCTGTGGTGAGCCCTACCCGTCAAGCCATCGTGGCACGTCAGGCCCGGCTGATCGCATTGGCGTGGATGGCCTCGCTCAGGTACGTGGCCATCCCCGGCCGGATCTTCTCGAAGTACGCGGTGAACCGCGGGTCCGCCACGTACATGTCGGCCAGCCCGGTGTGGATCTCGTACGAGCACTCGTAGAACCAGCGGCTGATCAGCTGCCGGTGCTCCTCGGCCAGTTCCATCGCCGCCGGGCTGTCGGCCGGCGCACCCGATTCCATCACCGCGACGAGGCGCCGCCCCCATTCCTCGTTCTCCGCCTTGTTGCGCAGCCAGTCCTCCTTCGAGTAGCGGGCGGTGCGCCGGGTCGACTCCCGGTACGCCTCGCTGTCACCCCATCGCTGCTCCGCCTCCTCGGCGTGCGTGTCCGGGTCGAAGTCGCCGAAGACCTCGAATCGCTCCTCCGGCGTCAGTCGGATGTTCACCTTGCTCGCCTCCATCGCGAACTCGATCGCCGTGACCATCTCCTGCAGGCGCTTGATCCGTACGGTCAGCAGCTCGTGCTGCCGGCGCAGGTGCGCCGCCGGATCCACCTCGGGGTCGTCGAGGATCGCGGCGATCTCTTCCAGCGGGAACCCCAGCTCCCGGTAGTAGCGGACGACCTGCAAGCGCTCCAGGTCCGCGTCGTCATAGCGGCGGTAGCCGGCCGGGCTGCGCCCGCTCGGCGAGAGCAGGCCGATCTCGTCGTAGTGGTGCAGCGTCCGCACCGTCACCCCGGCCAGCTTCGCCACCTGACCCACCGTGTACGCCATGGTTCCCTCCCTTCCGCGACCAAGACTCCCGCCTGCCGTTGCGTGAGGGTCAAGGAAAATCCGGAACTTCTACTCCACCAGATCATCGAGGTCGGAGACGATGTACTCGCCGTACTTGAACTGCTCGCCGAGCCGGACGAGGCGCGCGTACTGGCTCGCTTCCAGTGCGAGATGGCTCCGTCTCGCGATGCGGAGGGACCACCGGAACGCGAGGTCCGGCGAGCAGGCCCGGACGCAGCGCAGCAGGGCGGCGGTCACCCTGCCGTCGGGATCCAGCCGCTCCAGTACGGACGCGGAGAGCAGGGTGACCTCCCGGGTCACGGCATCGGCGAGTCCGGCGCCGGGCGCCGGGCGCGAAAGGGGCGTCCGGCCGGTCTCGCGGTACCACTGGTCGCACCGCTGGACGATCGTCCGCATCCAGTCGCTCCCGGTCGACCAGGCGCCGTCCGGACCAAACGGGAAGTTGCCGTCGGTACCGGCGACCCACAGCGCTTCGATCTCGCCGTTCGTCAGCCCGGCCAGGCTCTGCGCGGCGTCCCGCCGCAGCTCCTCCACACCAACAGGCTCGTGCTCGGGACCGAGCATCCGGTCGAGCTGTTTCCAGGGGGAGCCGTCGTAGCGCCAGTCCTGATGGAACCGGCGGGCGAAGCCGGTCAGCCCGAAGTCGAAGTACTCGGGTCGGGGCATCGGGCGACTCCTCGGGTCGGCGCTGCCGGGGAAGTATTTCGCAACGCCGGAACACGAGCGCCCCCGGTCTCCCGAGGGGGGTGCGGGAGACCGGGGGCGGTCGGGTCGGTGCTGGTCGGGTCAGCTGGTGACCGGCTCCCTGACCTTCTCCGGGGCGGCGAACGTCTCGCTGACCGGGGTCCGGAAGGCGTGCAACAGGCCGGCGAGCGACAGCAGCAGGAGCAGCGCCGCGCCGAGGTACATGGCCAGGGCGCCCTGCCCGGCCTTGCGGCCGAACTCGCTGAAGCCGTACGAGGTGAGCAGCAGACCGCGCAGCGTCTCGCCCTTGAAGACGGTCTCCCGCTGCGCGGTGACGTCGGCGAGCTGCTTCTGCAGGTCGGCGAGGTTTGCGGCCTTGGTCTGCTCGGCCTCGGCCACCTGCTTCTTCAGCGCGGCCTCCGGCCCGCCCAGGTCGGCGTACGTCTTCCCGCCGCCGATCGTCGTGAGGTGCAGGCCGATGAACTCGTTCGCATAGCACTCGGCCTGCTTGCCGGTGTTCAGCCGCTGGCCGGCGTACTCGCGCAGGCAGTCGGACTTCTTCTCCTCGTCGGTGAGGGTGTCGGCCGGCTTGAAGCTGATGTGCTGGGCGCTGAGCTGGTCGTGCACGTAGGTGTTGGCGAAGTTGGCGTTCGTCGTCAGGACGATGCCCACGACGAGCAGCAGGACCGCCAGGCCCAGCCCGCCGATGCTGAACAGCAGATCCAACGTCCGTCGCTTCATGTCCGGCTCCTGTGGGGATGGTCGCGTTGTTCGGTGACGGTCCCATCGTCACCGTTGGCACGCGCCGTGAGCAGGGCCGAAGCCCCTGTCCTGGTCGGGACCTTCGGCCTCCTCACGAGGGGCCGGGTGACCGGTCAGCGGGCGGCGTCGACCGGGGTCAGCGTGGCCAGCAGCTCCGGCAGGGCGGCGGGGCGGCCGTACCGAAAGCCCTGACCGTGGACGCAGCCGATCGCGGTGACCGCCGCGTGCTGCGCGTCGGTCTCCACCCCCTCGGCCACCACGGCCAGGTCGAACGCGGCGGCGAGCCGGTTGACCATGTCCACCGTGGCGTACGCCCGGGGGTCCTCGGCGCCCAGCCGAGCCACGAAGGACTGGTCGACCTTCAGCTCGGTGGCCGGGATCCGGTGCAGGTAGCTCAGCGAGGAGTAGCCGGTGCCGAAGTCGTCGATGGCGATCCGGATGCCCAGCTCGCGGAGCTGGCGCAGCCGGTCCAGCACCGCGTCGCTCCCCTCGATCAGCGCCGACTCGGTGAGTTCCAGGGTGAGCGCGCGCGGCGGCAGGCCGGCGCCGGCGGTGGCGGCGGCGGCGGCGACCATGGCGATCAGGTCGGGCCGGCGCAGGTGCGCGGCGGCGATGTTCACCGCGACGGTCACCTGGGGCGCGCGTTCCCGCCAGGCGGCGGCGGCCCGGCACGCCTCGTGGAGCACCCAGCGGTCGACCGGCAGGATCAGCCCGGTCTCCTCGGCCAGCGGCAGGAAGCTGGCCGGGGCCAGCACCCCGAGCCGGGGGTGCCGCCAGCGGACCAGCGCCTCGACGCTGTGTACCGCGCCGGTGGCCAGGTCCACGATGGGCTGGTACTCCAGGAAGAGCTGCCCCTCGTCGACGGCGCGGCGCAGGTCGGCGATCAGCTCCGCGCGGCTCACCGCCGACTCGCGCAGCGCCGGCGTGCACAACAGGTACGCGGACTTGCCGGCCGCCTTGGCCGCGTACATGGCGATGTCGGCGTCGCGGAGCAGGTCGGTGTGGGAGGTGTGCTGCGGCCCGTACTCGGCGATACCGATGCTCGCCGACGGGTTGAGGCCGAGGTCCTCCTCGCCGGGCAGCGGCTCCAGGGCGGTGAGCAGCCGCTCGGCGAGCCGCTCCGGCGGCACCGGCCGATCGCCGTCGACCAGCACCGCGAACTCGTCGCCGCCCAGCCGGGCGATCATCCCGTCGGCGCCGGTGGCGTCCCGCATCCGCTCGGCGATGCTGGTCAGCAGCCGGTCCCCGGTGACGTGCCCGAAGCGGTCGTTGACCTGCTTGAACCCGTCGAGGTCGAGCAGCAGCACGGCGACCGGCGCCTCGTCGCGCAGGGCGCGGCGCAGCCGCCGGTTGAAGGTCAGCCGATTGGGCAGGCCGGTGAGCTGGTCGGAGTAGGCGAGCCGGCGCAGCCGGGCCACCAGCCGCAGGTTCTCGTTGGCGGCCAGCCCCTGGCGCAGCGCCAGCACGCCGAGCAGCGCCATCACGCCGAGGAAGATCAGGCGCGGGGTCTGCCCGGTGGGCCGGCGGGCGAGCACCACCGCGACGATCGCCCCGCCGACCGGCAGGTACGGCAGGGCGACCCGCCACCACGGCGGCAACGGCGACTCGGCCGTCTCGTCGGCGCCGTCGCCGCCCGCCGGCGGCGGGTACGCCGTGGCCACGCCGATCAGCAGGTAGCTCAGCGGCCAGCAGACGTCGATCGGGTGGCCGGGGACGTAGCTGCCGTGCGCGACGAGCGAGACGTAGGCCGTGTCGGCGGCGGCCCGGATGGCCAGGCTGGCCCCGATCACGGTCAACGGTCGCCACATCGGCCGGGACGGCCCGGCGACCGCGACCAGGATGGTCAGCTGCATCAGGTCGAACATCGGGTAGACCAGGCCGAAGGTGCGCAGCGGGTCGGCGAGGTCGGCGGCGGCGACGTCGCGGAACACCACCACCCAGCCGATCGGGATCAGGGCCAGCCCGACGATCACCCCGTCGAGCAGGGTCCGGGCCTGCCCGACCAGGCTGCGCGGGGCAGCCAGCGAGCAGAGCAGCGCGGCGGTGCCGGTGACGATGCCGGCGGTGAAGATGCCACCGACCAGCGCGTTGTGTGGCAACTGCTGCCCGCCGAGGCGTTCCACCGTCCACAGCACCCGGCCGAACGCGGCGAGCGCCATGGTGACCGCGAGCAGCGTCCAGAACCGGCGCAGCGCCGTCGGGTGCCGGCGGGCCACGCCGACGCAGGCGACCGCCGCCCAGGCCGCCACCGCCACCGCGCCCAGGTCGCTGACCAGGGCCGCGCCGGGCAGCCCGGCCACCAGCCAGCCGGCTTCCCCGAGTACGACGACCGCGGCCGCGACGAGACCGACGCGGCCGGACAGCGTGGGACGGGCCACGACGGCGCGGCTCACGTCCTGCGGCAGCACAACGATTCGCTCCGGCTCTCTCTCAGTGCACCCTCGAAGATGAGGACCGGTCACGGACGGCGAACGGCGCAAGCGTAGTCACCCGCCCGATGCCGCCGCCAGAGCCGATCGGTGCCCGTCACCCGCCCGATCAGGACGGTGACGCGCTGTCGCCCTGCCGGTAGAGGGCCACCAGCACGCCGTACCGCGACTCGTCCGGGCCGGCCTCGTCGGCACTGGCGATCAGGTCGTCCAGGGTGGCCCGCAGCCGGGCGGCCTGCGCGAAGGTGAGGCGCAGGTGCCGCAGGTGCAGCAGCGGGTCGGGATCGGCGGCGACCTGCTCGGCGACCGCCGTGAGCAGGGCGGTGGTGGCGTCCCGGTCCCCGGACTCGCCGACCATCCGCCGGAAGGTGCGCTCGTGGTACTGCTCGGTGCCGCCGCGGACCTGCCGGGAGTGCCCGACCCGGACCATGCCGGCCTCGGTCAGCACCTTGAGGTGGTGGGCCACGGTCCCCTTGGCCGCGCCGAGGCCGGCGGCGAGCTGGCTGATGGTGGCCGGTCCGGAGCCGAGGGCGAAGAGCAGCCGGTGGCGGAACGGGTGAGCGAGCGCCTTGAAGTGGGGCGGGGTGCTGACCCGGAGGGGCTCACCGGGGATCTGGTCGGTCACCCAGAAAGCGTCCACCTCTCTTGACGCTTTGTCAATCGGCTGCTCTACTGCAACCCCACAGTGGAACTCCGGACGGGGGCATCCGATGCGACAGGACGAGATCACCGAGGTCGTCGAGCGGGCCGCGAAGCTGGTCGCCGAGCGTTACGTCCTTTCCGACGTCGCCGAACGGATCGCCACGCACCTCGGCGACCGGCTCCGTGACGGCCGGTACGTCGACGCCCCCGACCCGGCGGCCCTCGCCGGGCTGGTCACCGAGGATCTCCAGTCGGTCAACGGCGACCTGCACCTACGGCTGCGGCACCACGCGACGCCGTTGGTCGAGGGTGACGACCCGATCGAGGCGAGGCTGGCCCCGCTGGTCAGGACCACCATGGGTGGGGTGGCCCGGGTGGAACGCCTCGCCGGCAACGTCGGGCTGCTGGAGATCCACCCGTACCTCTTCCCACCGCAGCTCGCCGGCGACGCGGTGACCGCGGCGCTGCGGCTGCTCGTCGGCACCGACGCGCTCCTGCTCGACCTGCGGCGCAACCGGGGCGGCAGCCCCGACATGGTGGCCCTGGTCTGCGGTTGGTTCTTCGCCGAGCCGGCACACCTGCACACCATGCACGACCGGAGCGGCAACACCCGCCAGTTCTGGAGTGCGGCGTACGTGGCCGGGCCACGCTACGACGCCGACCAGCCGGTGTACGTGCTGACCAGCGCGGAGACCTTCTCCGGCGGCGAGGAACTGGCGTACGACCTCCAGCAGCTCGGCCGGGCCACGGTGGTGGGTGAGCGCACCCGCGGCGGCGCGCACCCGTGCGATGGCTTCCCGGCGCACCCGCACCTGGAGCTGACCGTGCCGGTGGCCCGGCCGGTGAACCCGGTGACCGGCACCAACTGGGAGGGCTGCGGGGTGACGCCGGACGTCGAGGTCGCGGCCGGCGAGGCGCGCGACCTGGCGTACCGGAAGGCCCTGGAGACCCTGCTGGACAGCGACCCGGAGCGGCCGACGGCGGACGAGGCGCGCGCGGCGCTGGCCGCCCTCTCCTGACCGGCAGGCTACCGGCCACCGTGTCGTGGCTGCGCCGCACCCGGTCGTGACCACCGCTCATCGGGCCAATACGACACGGTCCACGGTGGATGGCCCGGATGCCTGCCCCGACCTCAGGCCCACTCCTCCGCCGGGTCGCCGTCGTCGCCTCCGCTGGCGGGGACCGCGGAACCGCCCTCGACGTGGGCCGCCGGCCCGTCCGTCGGCGGCGCGGCGGCGGGCGGCCCACCATGCGTCCAGGGCGTCTCCTCCGGCGCGGGGAAGTTCCCCGCCGGCAGGAAGGCGTCGGACAGGGTGGTGAGGCAGAGCCGCTCCCCCACCTCCGGCACGGTGCCCGGCGGCGCGGTCAACCCCCGGCCCATCCCGCCGGAGAGCTCCAGCACCACCTCGGTCTTGCCGTCCGCGCCCGGGGTCACGAAGACCACCCGGGCCTTCTGCGCCGGTCGGGCCGGCGAGTACAGCGCCGCCCCGACCGGCACCAGCACCGGCTCGGTGGTGACCACCTGGATCCGGGGACGCAGCACCGGCCGCTTCCCAGTATCGTCCACCCGCTTCGGGTCAGCCAGGGTGACGCCGCCGACGAACGCCTCCCCGGTCAGCCGGTACTCGGCCATCACGAGCGGGTCGTCGTAGGCGCGCTGCACCGCGTACGAGGTGAGGGCCCGTTCCAGCCGGTGCAGCCGCACGGCCGCGGCCACCGCGCCGTCGCGGCGCCGCTGCGGCCCACCACCGGCGTCGACGTGCTCGGCGTACCCGGTGAAGGCGTCCTTGTCGCCGTCCCAGCGGCCGGCCACCCGCGCGCCGGGCGGCAGGGCGCGCAGCAGCCCCACGCCGCGCCACATCAGCTCCCAGGTGGGCGCGAGCTGGTCGCGCAGCAGCCGCTCCAACTCCGCGTACGCCGCCGCGCGGGCGACCGGGTCCTCCTCGGCGTACGCGGCGACGGCCGGGGCCAGCAGACGGTTGTCGAAGTCGGGGTCGGTGGCCGGGCCGGCCGGCGGACAGACCGTCGGATCCTCGGCCCGGGCGGCCGCCGCCGCGCCGGTCAGCCCCGCCGGCGGGTCGATCCAGCCGAGCAGCGCCGGCAGGTGCAGGTCCTCCACCGCGCTCTGCCCGGTCGCCCAGTGCAGGGTCAACGCCTCGGTCATCGCCAGCAGCGCCGCCGAGCCCGGATGCTCGGCCCGCTCGGCGAAGAAGGTCAGCCAGCGCCCGAGCAGCGGCACCGACGGGTGCACCGGATAGTCACCGTCGGGGCGCCGGAACCGGGTGGAGCGGCCGAGCAGCCGCAGGAAGGTGACCCCGGCCGGGTTCGGCACCAGCAGCTGCGGCGCGTCGACGTACCGGTGCCGGACGTCCCGGCCCCGGTCGGTGGGTACCGCCTCGGAGACACCCCGGACGGAGTCCAGGTACGGCAGCACGATGCCGGCCAGCTCGGCGGCGAACGCGAACCGCTGCTGGCGGTTGCGGGGCTGCGGCACGATCAGCAACCGCGCCTCGTCCGGTGCGGCGCCGACCAGGGCGGCGAGGGGGGCGTTCGCCTCGCCCGCCATCGCCAGCGGCACCAGCACCAGCGGGCGTTCCGCCAGGTGCAGGTGCCGGACGGTGGCCACCGGCTGGGCCACCCCGGCGGCGGCGGCCTGCGCCTTCGCCAGCGCGCGCAGCGTACTCATGCGGGGTTTCCGGTGAGGGCGTCGGCGCGCAGGCGGGCGGCGGCGCGCAGCAGCGCGGCGGCCTCGCCCTGCTCCGGGTCCGGGGTGCGCTCGCCGGCGGCCAACGCCAGCACCTCCGACACCTCGGCGATCCCGCCCAGCGCCTCCCGCACCGGGCGGCCCAGCGCCGTGGTGTGCCCGCGCGCCTCGTGCCGGCAGAAGTACGCCAGCTCGCAGGCGGCCAGGCACTCCGGCGCGTAGCGTGCCTCTACCCGGGACAGGGCCGCGACCAGCGTCGCCGGGTCGGCGGTCAGGTCGGCGGTGAAGTCCGCCGGCACGTCGGCGAGCAGCCTGTCGATCCGGGCCATCCGGTCGAGCTGGCGGCGCAGCACCAGCAGTTGCCTGCGGACGTCGAGCAGGCTGGCCACCGGCTGGTTGGCGAAGTCGCGCGGGCAGACCAGCACCACGTCGTGCGACACCAGTTCCGGGTCGTGCCCCTCGGCGGCGAGCAGCTCGCGCAGCGCCAGCACGTAGACGGCGGACTGGACGGCGGCGGCGGAGACCTTCGCCGGGTCGGCCTGCCCGTCGATCACGGGGAACGATTTGATCTCCACGACGTGGAACCGGCCGGCGAGCCGGGCGGCGACCAGGTCCGGTTCCAGGTGCACCCGCTGGCCGGCGACATCCAGGCCGAGCAGCGGATGGTCGAAGAGCGCCGGGGCGTCACCCGTGCCGGTCAGCGCCGCCCGGGACCGCTCGTGCCGGTCCGGCAGGTCGTCGGCGCCGCCCAGGTCCGTCCAGCTCGCCCCAGCCGGCACCGGTACGCCCAGCCGCTCGGCGACCAGCCGCAGCAGCTCCACCCCGCCGTCGGCCTTGACCTGCGCCTCGAACGTGTTGCCCCGGGTGATGGCGAAGCGGGACTGGCCGAACCGGGCCGGGAAGCCGATCAGCTCGGCCAGCTTCGGCTTGTCCACCCCCGCACTGTCCAGCACCGCCCGGCGGGTGCAGCCCGGGTTGCCGGTCAGCGCGGCGATGGTCCGGGCGTTGTGCCGGCGGGGCGGCACCCCGCCGCGGATGTCGGCCAGTCGCCGCGCGCTGCTCGTCATGATCCGCCAGGATAGGCGCTCTCCGCCGGTACGGCCCGGAGCGCGCCGCGGCGCACCAGCACGGCGGTGGCCACCGCGGCCGCCAGGGCCAGCCCCGCCAGCGACCAGAGCACGCTACGCAGACCGCCGGTGAAGCCCGGGTCGGCGAGCCGGCCGGCGGTGGTGCTGGCCAGCACCGCCCCCACCACCGCGATGGCGATGGTCTCGCTGGTCAGCCGCGCCGTGTTGATCATCCCGGCGCCGGTCGCCGCGCGTTCCGGCGCGACGCTGCCGATCGCGATCGCGTCGAGCAGTCCGATGGAGAGCCCCACCCCGCCCCCGCTGGTCAGCAGCGGCCCGGCCAGCGTCGCGGTGTCCGCGTCCGGCCCCAGCACGGTGGCCCAGGCCGCGCCGGCGGCGACCACCACCACCGAGACGACGGTGACCGTGGTGGCCGGGACCAGCCGGGTCAACACCCCGCCGAGCAGCGGCAGCACCAGGGTGGGGGCGGTCAGCAGGATCAGCGTCGCGCCCGCCGCGCCGGGGCTGAGCCCGACCACCGTGGTCAGGTACGACGGCAGGTAGACCAGCAGCGGCACCAGCACCGCGACGATGGTGGCCGCCGCCAGGCAGATGCCGAGGAAGCGGGGGCTCGACAGCAGGGCCAGGTCGAACATCGGATCGGCGCGGCGGCGTTCCACCCGGACGAAGACCACCAGCAGCGCCGCCGCGGCGGCGAACGCGCCGACGATGACCGGGGCCGCCCAGCCGTACGCGGGGCCCTGCACGAAACCGAAGATGAGCAGCAGCAGCGCGGCGGTGAACGAGAAGGTGCCCGCCCAGTCGACCCGTCCCGGGTGCGGCTGGCGGGACTCCGGCAGCAGCGGCACCAGGGCGAGGACCGCGCAGCCGGCCAGCGCCGGGGCGGCGAAGACCGCCCGCCAGCCGAAGGCCTCGATGAGCAGTCCCGCGATGGACGGGCCGAAGGCGAGGCCGACGCCGATCGCCGTGCCGAAGAGGCCGAACGCGCGGGCCCGGGCACGGCCCTGGAACGCCCCGGCGAGCAGGGCGGAGGCGCTGGTCGCGGCGGCGGCCGCGCCGACGCCGGCGAGGGCCCGGGCCACGTCGAGCAGCACGATCCCGTCGGCGACCGTGCAGAGCAGGCCACCGGCGGCGAAGACCGCGACGCCGAGGGCGAAGACGCGGCGACGGCCGAACAGGTCGGCCAGGGCGCCGGTGGCGAGCATGAAGCTGGCGAAGGTGGCGTTGTAGCCGTTCACCACCCACTGGACGCCGGCCAGGCTGGCGTGCAGGTCCCGGCCGATGTCGGGCAGCGCGACGGACGCGCCGGTCAGCGAGACCGGGAGCGCGACGGTGGACAGCAGGACGGCCACCAGCACGACGGCCGGGTGATTGCGCACGATTCTCCCCGTTCGGACGGCGGGCCCAGCGTAGTTCGCGCAGGTCGGGAAGGCGTCCGTACCGGGTCGAAGATCACACGCCGGTCAGCGGCCGGCGGAACGGTTCCAGGGCGAGCGGGGTGACCGGGCGCCGGCCGAGGGCCGGCTGCGGCGGCGGCGCCGGCGGCCGGGCGTGCACGGCGGCCGGGAGACGGTGTATACCGGAGCCGGTGCCGGGAGGACCGGCTGCCGGCCGATCAGCCAGCAGAGGAAACGGGCCATGATCAGCCGACCGGGAGGCGCTGCGCCTCGGCCCGGGCGATGCCGTACTCGGCTCCGCAGACGGTGCACTGCTGGGTGTAGCGGGTCCGGACCGGGATCAGCGGGATGAAGAAGAGGGTGAATTTCGTGGCCCGGCGGGTGATCACCTGCGCGGCCTGGTTGCCGCAGTTGCGGCAGACCCGGGTGACGACGCCGAACCGGTCGACCTTGGTACGGAACCCGAAGATGAAGAACATCGCCCGGCAGTACCCAGCCGGGCCCGGAAAATCACCACCGAAAATTTCTGGTAGGCAGGTGTCCGGATCCGCGCGCACCGTTCGTCAGGATGCTGCAACCACGACAGCGAGGAGCGAACCGATGAAGTACCTGATGTTCGTCTGCACCGACACCGAGCCGGACGCCGACCCGACCGCCGCCCCCGACATCGAGGAGTGGGTGGCCGAGCGGGACGGCAAGGGCCAGCGGGTGATGGGCAGCGCGCTCGCCCCGCCGTCGGCGGCCACCACCGTCCGGGTACGCGACAGCGAACTGCTCCTGTCCGATGGGCCGTTCGCCGAGACCAAGGAGGTGATCGTCGGCTTTGACCTGCTCGAGTGCGCCGACCTGGACGAGGCGATCGAGGTGGCCCGCGCCCACCCGATGGCCTACGGCGGCCGGATCGAGCTGCGGCCCCTCGTGGACCTGGACTGACCTGGTGACCGACGCGGCCGATGCGGTCGCCGTCGCGGGTGCCGAGGCGTACCCGCGGATCGTGGCGACCCTGATCCGCGTCACCGGTGACTGGACCCTCGCCGAGGACTGCGTCCAGGAGGCGCTGGCCGCGGCGCTGGAGCGCTGGCCCCGCGACGGCGTACCGGCGAATCCGGGCGGCTGGCTGATGACGGCCGCCCGGAACCGGGCCGTGGACGTGCTGCGCCGGGCCACCGTGGAACGCCGCAAGCTGCGGGAGCTGGCGCTGCTCACCGACCCCGAGCCGGCGCCGCCCGAGGCGGATGGGGACGTGGTGGACGACCGGTTGCGACTCATCTTCACCTGCTGCCACCCGGCGCTGGCGCTGGAGGCGCGGCTCGCGCTGACGCTGCGCACCGTGGCCGGGGTGCCGACCGCCGACATCGCCCGCGCCTTCCTGGTCACCGAGTCGACAATGACCCGGCGGATCACCCGGGCCAAGACGAAGATCACCACGGCCGGCATCCCGTACCGGGTGCCGGCCGGGTCCGCGCTGGTCGAGCGGCTGCCGGGCGTCCTGGCCGTGCTCTACCTGCTTTTCACCCGGGGGTACGACGCCGACGGCGAGCCCGCCTTCGCCGCGGAGGCGATCCGGCTGGCCCGGTTGCTCGACCAGCTGATGCCGGCACAGCCCGAGGTGGCCGGACTGCTCGCACTCTTCCTGCTGCACGACTCCCGCCGGGCGACCCGCCGCGACGCCGAGGGCAACCTGCTCACCCTCGACGAGCAGGACCGCTCCCGCTGGGACCACGCCGCCGTCGCGGAGGGCCGGTCGCTGCTGGACCGGGCCGGTGACGGCCCGTACGCCCTCCAGGCCCGGATCGCCGCCTGCCACGCCACCGCGCCGACCGCCGCCGACACCGACTGGCCGGCCATCGCCCGGTGGTACGACCAGCTCACGCGGCTCCAGCCCACCCCCGTGGTCAAGCTGAACCGGGCGGTGGCGCACGGCTACGCGTACGGACCGGCCAAGGGATTGGCCCTACTCGCCGAAGCGCGTAGCGGCGGGGCGCTCGACGGCTATCCGCCGGCGTTGGCGGCCGAGGCCGACCTGACCGCCCGCCACGGCGGCCGGAACCAGGCGGCGACGCTGTTCCGTGCCGCCGCCGCCATGGTGAACTCCACCGCCGAACGCAGGGCACTGGTCAAGCGCGCCGACGACCTGACCGCTGGAGGCCAGTGACGGACGCCGGCCGGCCGTTTCTGCTCGCCGGCGTCCATCAACGTGGTACGACAGCCGGGCGCGGAACAGCGACCGACTTTCGGAAGGGCATGCCGATGCCGGCGAGCAACGCTGGCGTGTTGCGCGATCCCACCAGCCCGCAGCACGTGACATTTCTCGAGCTGTTCTTCGACCTGGTCTTCGTGTTCGCGCTCGACCGCGTCGCCCAAGGTCTGATCGACAAGCTGGACTGGTCCGATCTCCTGGAGACGATGGTGCTGCTGCCAGCCGTCTGGTGGATCTGGATGATGACAGTCTGGATGACCGACCGGCTCGACCCGGAACGGGCCTCGACCCAGCTGACCGTCATCGGGATCATGGTGGGCAGCCTCATCCTGGCATCCGCGGTGCCGGACGCCTTCGGCCGCCGCGGCTGGTTCTTCGCCGGCACGTACGTCAGCGTTCAGCTGGGGCGCACTCTGTACCTGGTGGTCGTCCTGCGCCGCCACGAGTTGCGCCGACGGAGCCTGCGTACGCTGTTCTGGTTCGCCGTGTCGGCCGTCCCGTGGCTGCTCGGCGCCGCCAGCAACGCGCCGCTGCGGCTGGCGCTGTGGGCGCTCGCCATCACCATCGACTACGTCGCGGCCCGGCTCGACTTTCCCACACCTGGGGCCGGCCGATCCCCGATATCGGAGTGGGGGCTCGCTGCGGCGCACATGTCCGAGCGGTTTCGACAGATCGTCATCGTGGCTCTCGGCGGAACCATCATCGTCGCCGGAACCACATTCGGGGCGAGCGACTTCGGCCCCCACAGTGTGGCCGCGCTGGTGATCTCCTTCGCCGTCACCGGTCTGCTCTGGCGGATCTACATCTACCGGGCGGGTGAGCTGATGTCTGAGGCGCTCGCCCGGTCGGCGAGTCCCGCACACCTGGGCCGTTCCACCGCGTACACCCATCTCCTCATCGCGGCAGCCGCCATCGCCGTCAGCGTCGCTGACCGGCTCGTCATCGCCCAGCCGCTGGCGCGCCCGCACGCGTCATGGACCGCGGCGATCATGGCCGGGCCGGTGCTGTTCCTGCTTGGCCGGGCCCGCTTGGAGTACACCGTGTTCAGCCGGGTCTCGTACTCGCGACGGATCGGGCTCGCCGTGCTGGTGGCCATCACCCCCGCGATGATCGCCGTACCGCCGCTGGCGGTCGCCGCAACGATGGTGGCGATCCTCCTCGGGGTTGCCGCCGGCGACGTCGCCGGTTGGCGCCGTAATCCCAGCACCCCCACTCCGCCACGCGGGGCGGCGGGCTAGTGCGCCGTTGGGCATGAGAGAAGGCCCCGCGCCCCCGTTACTCTGGGACCACGGCCCGACCGTCGGTGATCCGTTCGACGGCCGCCGGGGTGCCCAGTTCGGGCCGGAGGTCCAGGTGGGAGTGGTAGAACGCCACCGCGTGGTAGACGGTGGCCGGGTTGGTGGCGAGCCAGTAGGGGCGGACCGCCACGAAGGGCACGAGTCGCGACTCCAGGGTGCCGAACCGGCCCGTGTAGCGGCGTACCCGGGTGTCGTCCGACATGTTCGCCTTGACGATGAGGATCGGAGTGTGGATCGACTCCGCCGAGACCTGGTAGACGTCCCGCCACGGCACGAACTGGGTGAAGGTCAGGCCGCGCTGGTGGATCCCGGCCGGTGACAGAACGAGCTCACCTGGCGCCAGGCGCAGCATCGTCACTACGAACCACCCGACCGTCGCGGCCAGGGCAGCGAAGGCCACGGCCAGCAGCACTCCCACCACGCCCGCCGTCGCCGCGGCCACCGCGACCAGCCCGGTCACCAGCCCGCTCATCACCAGCACCGAGAGGAGCAGGTAATACGGCCAGGCCGAGTATGCGAACCGTACGCCCCGGCCGCCGGCCGGGAGATCGACGAGGGTCGGCGCTCGCCCGGCGCCGCGGCGAAGCCGCCGGGAGTAGACGGAGGATGCCACCACGTGCGCCATGTAGAAGGCACCCGCCGCGAGCAGCACCGCCGTCGTCGGCTCAGCCGACCCGGCCGCGGAGACCGCCAGGGCGAGGGTCCCCAGCACCAGCAGGGTCAGGCCGACCATCGCCATGGTGAACCGTACGGACATCTGCCGCCCGGCCCAGCCCGTGGGCGCCGGCAACGCCGAGGCGCCGCGAAACCCACGGGCCCGATCGTGGTGTGCACGCATCCTGTGGCTCCATTAGACGAGGAGGTTTCAGGGGCCCTTGGCACCGTCACCGATCGCGCCGCCCACCGCCGGTGGTGCCGTCACTTGCGCTTCAGCTTCTCCAAGTCCACAACCTGCGCCTCCGGCGGCGCCTGCACGTCATCGAAGGTGGCACCGAAGTCGCTGAAGGTGATTTGACCCTCGGTGGCGTCCTTGCTCTGCAACCTGATCGGGTACGGCTCACCGGTGGTCGCGATGTAGATCGTCCCGCCCTTCGCGGAGCCGTCGACGAGGCCGATGGTCTTGACGCCGTCAATGTCCTGGGTCTCACCCTTCGTCAGGGAGCCGTCGGGCTTGAGCAGTTTGTCGACGCTGGCCACGCCGAACATGTCGGCGAAGTCCTTGTTCCCGGACGGCACCTTGGCCCATTTGTCGCCCATCAGCTTGACGATGTTCTCCGCGGCATCTGGGCTGTCGGCGTTTTGCTGCCAGAACTTCGCGTCCGGCCTGATGTACTGCTGGCCCCCGACCGACAGCATCTCCACGCTCGTGCCGTCGACCGACAACAGGCCGCCCAGGTCGGAGCCGACCAGACGCAAGTCGAGCCCCATCTTCGTGCCATCGTCGGTGTTGATATTGCCCTTGATGCGGTACGACTTCGCGTTCTTCAACGCCGTCGTCGACCGCTGCAGAATCTCGTTCGGGGCGAGCCCAGAAACGCCGTTGTGGGTGGGACCTGTCGACTCCGGCTCGCCTCCACCGTTGCCACTTCCCCCACAGCCGGTCAGGAGCGCGGCCGCCGCCAACGCGATCGCCCCTCGTCTGATCGTCCCGGTCCTCATTGGTCGACCTCTCTCCTGCCACCCCCGTCGTGTGGCTTGGACGCACGTACCCCCGATCGATCAGAGGCAATCCACTGCCGAAAAGCGACACGCGCTACCGCGTCTTCTGGGGATTCCGCCTCTATCTCCCCGACGGCACGTAGGTGTGGGTCGGCGGTTCCGAGCGCGGGGCCGGCGCCGGAGCGAGGACTGCCCAGGCGGGGCATGCCCGGGACGGACGCCCTTACAGGCTGTCAAGGCGAGGAGTAACAGGTCGGCAAGGATTCTCGCCTTGTCGTATGGATCGTTTCGTGTCCGGGTATGGCGTCGACAAGCGGGCTCGCGGCCGGCAGGTCAGGGTCCCGAGGCGACATGAGCCGGGTGAACGCACAGCAGGGGGAGACCATGACGAACACCGCGTCCGGTGGGGTGGACCAGGTGCCACCGCCGGTGCCCGAGCAGCGAAGCGCTGCGACGTGCCGGCACTGTGGGCAGCCTCTGTTCCGCGAGGGGTTGTGGGGATGGATGCACGAGGGTGATCGCTACCTGTGCCAGGATCCGGCCACGGGTGAGTTGATGTGCCAACCGGCTACGCCTGCCTGACCCTGTTCCGAGGTTCGCAGAGGTCTTGTCCGGGATAATCCCGCCCTGGTCGCCGGCAGCAATGCTGTTGACGTCTCGGCGTCGATCGGTGGCGCGCTGGGACGGGGGTCGGCTGGGCCGGGCACCGCTACTACCAGTAGTTGCCGGCCGTGACCGCCGAGGGATTGAGCAGCAGGTGCGCGGCTGCCGGCTATCGAGCCTCAAGCCTGCGTAGAGCTTGCACGTGACCCACCGGTTGACGACATGGGCGCAGATCGATGTAACGGCAGCCGCGGTCGTTCCGCCTGCGTTGGTAGCGGGGATGGAGGTCGGCCAGGGCGGTGGTCGGATGTCGGGCGGCAACGCCTGGATCAGGCAGTCCCAGGGCTGGTGACTGCGTTATCGGAGCTGGTGCTGGTCAGCCCGGGCCGAAGGGGCGTTATGGTGCTTGAGCTGTCCGCGATGGCACGCGAGCGTGTGGTGCTCGCGACCGTTGCTGACGTGATCGTGGCGGCGGCGGACGGCAAAGCCTTGTCGGTGGCCGTAGTCTGCCCCGACTCGCAGGTCACCTTCGTTGGGCACCTGGCCCGCGCGCTGCATGCGCGTGGCCGGACCTGCCGCTGCCTGGTCTCCAGACCGACCCTCCCGAGGCTCGCCCGCCTGCCGTCAGCTGACCCCGAGCGGAGTGACTTGACGGTCGTGGTGATCACAGGTGGGGCGTGCGCGGTGAGCGACGACGAGGTTTGCCGCATCAATATTCGCGTGACCACGGATGCCCCAACCGGGCCCGCAACGGACATCTCGTACCAACAGGCGAGCGACGGGTACCCGGATGCCGACGATCAGCCGGACATTGTCCTTGACTATCACGACCCGAGCGGGCCGACGATCCGCCATATCGCGCCTCAGCTATCGCCGCCACTCGCCCCACAGTGAGCCCTTTTCATCCTGTCGTCGCAGGTGAGGCGGCATGGGCGGTGGCGGCGTGTCGATGCTCCACGTAGGACGAGGCTCGCGGTAGGACAGCCGTCGACCAAGACGACGCGCCGTTGATCGAATGAGGCCGTACTCGCACGGACCGAGGCGGAAGAGCCAGGACGTGGGGCACGCTCGTCGTAGGAGCGCCACTCGAGCACCACGGTGGCCATGGAGGCGAACAACAAGAGGCGTCTGACCCCCATTTTGGCAAGTCAAACGCCTCTTGATCTTGTGTGCCCGAAGGGATTCGGAGCCCTGACCTTCTGATCCGTAGTCAGCTGGTCGCGTCGGCCGTCGGCATCTCCACGGAGAGCCAGATCGGCTGCCAGTCCGCCATTTCGTGGTAGCGGCGCAGCTCGGCCAGCCCGGCGACCGACCCGCTCCACGCCGCGTACGGCGGGTTGCCCTCGTCGAAGCCGCTCTGCACGAAGGTCAGCTTGGTCTTCCCGTCGGACTCGGCCAGCTCCCAGGTGGTGACGCCGACCGGTCCCCAGTCGACGGACAGCTTCCGGCCCGGCTCCAGGTCGACCACCTTGGCGGCGTGCCCGGACTCGAAGCCGCCCATGGCGTACCGGCCGCCGACCCAGGGCTCGATGCCGATCGGGTACCCGAACCAGGCGCTGGCCTGCTCGGAGTCGGTCAGCGACTGCCACACCCGGTCCATAGACGCGGCGATGGTCAGCTCGCCGCGCAGGTCGGCGGAGGTGAAGTCGGTCCGGGGCAGCAGCGGCCGGCCCTCCAGGTGGGCGGCCAGGTTGGCGATCGCCAGGGCCCAGTAGGTCTGGAGGACGCCGCGGATGCTGCTGCCGCTCATCGCCTCGGCGAAGTCGAAGTGGCTCTGCCGCAGGGTGAGGACGGTGGCCTTCCCCTCCGGCGTCAGCTCGAGCTCGGTGGTGGTCTCCACGCCGTCGAGCGGCCAGGCGAAGCGCAGTATCTGCTCGTCGGCGTGGAGCAGCCGCTGCTGCGGCTTCTCGCCCTCCGGGGTGAAGCGGCCCCAGAACGCGTACCGCCGGGGCAGCTCGACCTCGGCGTGCTCGGCCAGCCAGACGCGCAGCTCGGCCGGGTCGGTCAGGGCGTGGCGGACGGCTTCGGCCGGCGCGGCGAGGCGGGCCCGGACGGTCAGCAGGTCACTCATTGTTGTCGCCTTTCGGGTAGCAGGCCACGGCGAGCTTGAAGGCGTCTCCCTCGGCGCCCCCGTAGCGCGTGAACAGGTCCCGCAGCGTCGACTGCAGGTCGTGCAGGAACTCCTGGCGCCGCTCGGCCGGCACCCGGATCTCGCCGGAGACGCCGATCGACGGCAGCTCGGGCGCGGTGCGGTCGAGCGCCGCGACGTCGGCCTGGACCTCCTCCATCAGGTCGAGCAGGTAGCCCAGGCTCAGCTCGTCCCGGGCGCGGCGCAGGCCGCCGATCCGGCCGACCAGCCGCGGCGAGAGCCAGTACGACCGGGCGGCGGCCTGGTAGATGCCCTCGGTGATGCCGCGCACCTTGCGGGTCGAGACCTGCTCGACCAGGCCGGCCGCCGCGAGCTGCTTGACGTGGTAGTAGACCCGTTGCGGGGTCTGGTCGAGCAGGGCGGCGACCTCGGTGCAGGTGCGCGGCTCGGCGAGCTGCCGCAGCACCTCGATGCGCTGCGGCTTGAGCAGGATCTCGGCCTGCTCGCGCTCTTCCAGGTACAGGACGTCTCTCATGGCAAAATCAGTTTGTACGTACAAAACTTCTTTGTCAATAGGAAAGACGAGAAGGACGGCCGCGCGGCCGTCCTTCTCGATCAGGTCGTCACGGCGTCCAGTCCGGACGCAGCGGGTAGCCGTTCACCCCGTCCGGGCCGTTGCGGGTCGCGAGAACCTGGTGCAGCTGGATGCCGTTGCGCTCGAAGCCCATCCGCGAGCCCGCCATGTACAGGCCCCACACCCGGGCCGTGCCCGGCCCCACCTCGTCGACGCAGAAATCCCAGTGCTCCACCAGGTTGCGGCACCAGCCCGCCAGGGTCAGCGCGTAGTGCTGGCGCAGGTTCTCCTCGTGGTGCACCTCCAGCCCGGCGTCGTGGATCTCGCTGACCAGCCGGCCCGGCCCGGCCAGCTCACCGTCCGGGAAGACGTACCGGTCGATGAACGCGCCGGAGCGGTGCGGGGCCCGGTTGTCCGCCCGGGTGATGCAGTGGTTGAGCAGCCGACCCCCCGGCCGCAGCCGGTTTCGCAGCGCGCCGAAATAGGCCGGATAGTTGCGCACTCCGATGTGCTCGGTCAGCCCGATCGAGGAGATCGCGTCGAACTGCTCCCGCGGCGCGTCCCGGTAGTCCAGGTGCCGCACCTGGGCCAGCTCACCCAGCCCCTCCCGCTCGATCGCCGCCTGCGCCCACTGCGCCTGCGCCCTCGACAGGGTCACCCCGAGCGCCTTCACGCCGTACTCCCGGGCCGCGTGCCGGACCATGCCGCCCCAGCCGCAGCCGACGTCGAGCAGCCGCATCCCCGGCTTCAGCGCCAGCTTGCCGGCGACCAGGTCGTACTTCGCCCTCTGCGCCTGCTCCAGCGTGTCGTCCGGACTGCGGAAGACCGCACAGGTGTACGCCATCGACGGGCCGAGCACCTTCTCGTAGAAGGCGTTCGAGACGTCGTAGTGGTGCGAGATCGCGGTGCTGTCCCGGGTGCGGGAGTGCCGCAACCCGTTCACCACCCGCTTCCAGCGCGGCAACGCCTCCTGCGGCGGGGGCGGCGGCGGCATCAGCCGCTCCCAGCCGAGCCCCCGGACCAGGGACAGCGCCTCCGCCACCGGCGGCAACCGCAGCGGCATCTCGTCCTTGAGCACCCGCAGCGCCTCGTACGGGTCGCCCGGGTGGACGCCGTCCAGCCCCAGGTCGCCGCTGACGTACGCCCGGGCCATCCCCAGGTCGCCGGGCGCGGTCAACAGATACGACAGGCCCCGCTCGGAACGGATCGACAGGGTCATCCCGGCGTCGGCGGGGCCGACGGCGCTGCCGTCGTACCCGGTGACGCGGACCGGCAGCGCGCCGGTGGTGACCGCGCGGACCACGTCCGCCACGGTCGGGCCCGTGCGTCGGCCTCCCGCCGGCGGCCCGGACGGGGCGCTCGCCGCCCCCTGTTCATGGTCGATCAGGCTCATTGCCGTGCTACCGCCTTCTCGTAGAGTCCGGTGAGCCGGTGGTCCGGGTCGTAACGGTCCTTCACCGCGCGCCAGCTCTCGCCGCCGTAGAGCCGGTCGAACGCCGCGCGGTCGTAGTACGCGTCGGAGTAGAGCGACTTGTGCCCGCCCGCCTCCGACACCGCACGCTCGATCGCCCGGTTGACGTCGCCGTCGGCGGCGCCCTGAGCGATCGGCACGCTTCCCCAGAAGCCGATGTTCACATAGGTTTCGCCCGGTTGGAGGGGATACAGCGGCCAGGCCCGGGCGGATCCCGGACCGGCCGGCTCCCGCAACCGCAGCGGGCAGAGCCAGACCGGCGTCATCCGCACCTCGCTGGCGAACCAGCGCAGAAAGTCGGCGGTGCCGTCGAGCGGGATCTCCACGTCCTGCACCACCCGCTCCCGGGCCGGCTGGCCGCGCCACCGGTCGATCCGGGCCGCCACCTGGTGCCGGTGCTCCAGCCGGACCAGCCGGTGGTAGAAGTCGCTGCGCCGGTACCGGGCCGGCCAGAACCGGCGGACCACCGGGTGCTGCACCCCGAACGCCGCCGAGCACCAGAACCAGTCGGTGTCCCAGCGCCAGAGATAGTCGTACGTGGTGAGGGCGTCCCGGGTGCGCCGGCGCAGCGAGCGGTAGTAGATGTCCTGGCCGGTGTAGTCGCTGGGCCGCTCCACGTCGTCGGTGAACGTCCCGAGCACCAGGTACGCCTCGCCGGGGCTGAACATCACCCCGTCCATCGCGTCGACCGGCTCGCCCGCCCACTCGCCCTTGGCGACCACGTCGCCGATCGCGTCGGTCAGCTCCTCCAGCCGGTTGAACCGGATGTTGCGCAGCGCCACGTACCGCCGTACCGGTTGCAGCTCGATGCGCAGCCGGGTGGCGTAGCCGAGGCTGCCCAGGGAGTTCGGGAAGGCCCGGAACAGGTCGGCGTGCTCGCCGTCGGGCCGGACGGTGAGGATTTCGCCCGCCCCGGTGAGGAGGTCCATCTCCCGCACCGACTCGTGCGGCAGCCCGTTCCGGAAGGAGGTGGACTCGATGCCCAGCCCGGTCACCGCGCCGCCCAGGGTGATCGTGCGCAACTGCGGCACGACCAGCGGCATCAGCCCGTGCGGCAGGGTCGCGTCGACCAGGTCCTCGTAGGTGCACATGCCCTGCACGTCGGCCGTACGGGCGGCCGGGTCGACGGCGAGCACACCGTTCAGGCCGCTGACGTCCAGCCCCGGGGTCCGGGGCGCGGATCGGGGCCGGAACAGGTTCGAGGTGCGCTTGGCCAGCCGTACGGGCTCGCCGGGTGGCACCGCGGCGTACGACCGCCGCAGCGTGTCCACCGCATGATCATGGTCAATCGGATGATCCACACGCTCCGCGCGCATGCGATCACATTACGCCTCACCCACCAGATCCGTGGGATGTCCACGGTGGCCATTTCGCGTTGTCCATGCCGGACGCCGAGGCCGCCCGGGCCGCCGCCGGGTGGGCGGCATAGCGTGGGGGCATGCCGAAAGCCGTCTGGAACGACCTGATCGTCGCCGAGAGTGACGACACCGTGGTGGTCGAGGGCAACCACTACTTTCCCCGCGCGGCGCTGCGCGACGACCTGATCCGTGACTCCGCCACGCACACCGTCTGCCCGTGGAAGGGCACCGCGTCGTACTACAGCCTGGAAAACGACGGGAAGACCAGCGCCGACGCCGTCTGGTACTACCCGGAGCCCAAGCCGGAGGCGGCGATGGTCCGCGACCGGGTGGCCTTCTGGAAGGACGTCCGGGTCGTCGACTGAGCCACCCCGACGCCGGGGCGACTGGCCATCGGCTGTCGCGGTGGGTCAGGATGCCTCCATGTCCGACCCACACACCGATCCGCCGGGCACCGTGTACGGCGCCCCTCGCACGGCCCGCCCCGGCCTGCCGCGGGACCCGCTGATGCGGCTCGCGCTGGGCGTGGCGCTGGTGGGCGTACTGCTCGGGGTGTTCTTCGCCACCGGGGTGCTCGGTGGCGGCGACGACGAGCCGGTGCTGCCCGCGGCGGCCGCGCCCACCCCGCCGGCCGACGGGCCGAGCGTGGCGGCGCCCACCACCAACGCCGCGCCGACCACCCCGGCCGCGCCGTCGCCCACCGCCGCGCCGACCACTCCGCCGGCACCGGCGGCCGGGCCGAAGGTGTTCCGGGCCGCCGCCTCCGGGCTCTGCGTCGGGGTGACCGGCGAGGACCCCGAGGGCGCGGACGCGCAACTCGCCGACTGCACCGGCGGACCCGAGCAGCAGTGGGTGGCCACCGCCGTCGCCGCCGACGTGTTCACCCTGACCAACACGGCCAGCGGCAAGTGCCTGGACGTCGACGGGCAGCGCACCGACGACGGCGTGGACGTGCAGCAGTGGTCCTGCAACGGCCAACCCAACCAGCAGTGGCGGCTGACCCCGACCGGCGCCGGCCCGGTGCTGCTGGTCGCCGTGCACAGCGGCAAGTGCGCCCAGGTCGTCGACGCCGGCACCGAGGCCGGTGACCAGCTCGAACAGGCCCCCTGCTCGGGCGCGCCCGAGCAGCAGTGGGCGGTGGGCTGAGCCGCCTTCCGCGACGTCCCGACCTGGCGGTATCCGGCGGCCACGGATACCGCCGGGTCGGCGAGGTGGCCTCAGCCCCGGAAGCTCCACGCGCGGCCGCCCGCCGGCACGGGCAGCGCGACCGGCACCGGTTCCCGGCGACGGCGCAGCAGCAGGGACAGGCCCGCCGCGCCGATCGACAGCGCCCCGGCGACGTACCAGGCCAGGGCGTAGTCGCCGAGCCGGTCGCGAACCAGCCCGGCGCCGGTGGCGGCGATCGCCGCGCCGACCTGGTGGGCGGCGAAGACCCAGCCGAAGACCACCGCGCCGGAGGCGCCGAAGTACTCCCGGCACAGCGCCACCGTCGGCGGCACGGTGGCCACCCAGTCCAGGCCGTAGAAGACGATGAAGACCAGCATGCTCGGCTCGGCCGTACCGGCGAAGAGGGCGGGCAGCACCAGCAGCGACCCACCGCGCAGCGCGTAGTAGACGCCGAGCAGCAGCCGGCTGTCCATCCGGTCGGTGAGCCAGCCGGAGGCCACCGTGCCGACGATGTCGAAGAGCCCGACCAGGGCGAGCAGCCCGGCCGCGGTGGTCTCCGGCATGCCGTGGTCGTGCGCGGCCGGCACGAAGTGGGTGCCGACCAGGCCGTTGGTGGTCGCGCCGCAGATCGCGAAGCCGCCGGCGAGCAGCCAGAACGGCCGGGTCCGCGCCGCCTGGGCCAGCGCGCCGACCGCCCGGGACGCCGCGCCGCCGACCGGCGGCGTCGGGGGCACCACCTCGGTCGCGCCGTAGGCGGGCAGGCCGAGGTCCGCCGGGTGCTCCCGCAGCAACCAGACCACCAGCGGTACGACCGCCAGCGCGGCCCCGGCGACGACGAGGGCCGCCACCCGCCAGCCGTGGTCGCGGACCAGCACGGCGACCAGCGGCAGGAAGACCAGCTGGCCGGCGGCCCCGCCCGCGGTCAGCACCCCGGTCACCAGACCCCGCCGGTGGACGAACCAGCGCCCGGTGACGGTCGCCACGAACGCCAGCGCCATCGACCCGGTGCCCAGCCCGACGAGCACGCCCCAACAGAGGATCAGCTGCCAGCTCGCGGTCATGAAGACGGTCAGCCCGCTGCCGAGGGCCACCAGCACCAGCGCGCCGGCCACCACCCGGCGGATGCCGAAGCGGTCCATCAACGCGGCGGCGAAGGGCGCGGTCAGCCCGTACAGCATGAGGTTGACCGAGACGGCGGCGGAGATGGTCGCCAGCGGCCAGCGGAACTCGGCGTGCAGCGGGTGCAGCAGCACCCCGGGCGTGGCGCGGAAGCCGGCTGCGCCGACCAGCGCCACGAAGGCGACGGCGGCGACGGACCAGGCCGGGTGGAGACGGCGGTATCGGGTCACGGTACGAGTCTCGGCGACGGCGGCCGGCACGACGAGTGGCCGGAAAGCCATCATGCGCAATAATCGGGCCATGACCTTCGCCCCGCACCGGGTCGCGGTGCTCGCCATCGACCAAGTCGTCGGCCTCGACCTCGGCACCCCGTCCCAGGTCTTCGGCACCGCCCGCACCGACGACCTGGCGCAGCTCTACACCGTCGACACCTGCACCCAGGGCAGACGTCCGGTGCGCAGCACCGCCGGCTTCCAGGTGCTCCCCGACCACGGGCTGGAACTGGTCGAGACCGCCGACACGGTGATCGTCCCCGGCATCCACGGCGGCCCCCCAATGACCGACGGCACGCTCGACCCGGCCGTCGCGGCGGCGCTCCGGGCGGCCCACCAGCGGGGCGCCCGGATCATGTCAATCTGCACCGGGGCGTTCGTGCTGGCCGCCGCCGGGCTCCTCGACGGCCGCCGGGCCACCACCCACTGGGCGTACGCCAACCTGTTCCGCCAGCTGCACCCCGACGTCGACCTGGACCCGGAGGTGCTCTTCATCGACGACGGGGTGCTCACCTCCGCCGGGGTGGCCGCCGGCATCGACCTCTGCCTGCACGTCATCCGCACCGACCACGGCAGCGAGGTCGCCAACCGGTCGGCCCGGCGCTGCGTGGTGCCGCCGTGGCGGGACGGCGGCCAGGCCCAGTACATCGAGCGCCCGGTCCCCCGGACGGCGGAGACCGGCACCGCGGCAACCCGGGAGTGGGCCCGGCAACGGCTGCACGAGCCGGTCGCGCTGCGCGACCTGGCGGAGCACGCCCGGATGAGCGTACGCACCTTCACCCGGCACTTCCGCTCCGAGACCGGGCTCAGCCCGGCGCAGTGGCTGCTGCGGCAGCGCACCGAACACGCCCGGCTGCTGCTGGAGACCACCGACCTGACCGTCGACCAGGTCGCCCGCCACGCCGGCTTCGGCACCACCTCCGCCCTGCGCCAGCACTTCCACCACCGCGTCGGCGTCGCCCCGTCGGCGTACCGCCGCACCTTCCGCCACACTCCCTGACCCGCTCCCCGCTCCCGCGATCTTGCAGTTGGGGCCCCTCCGATGCCCTGTTCGCGGCTTTTATCGGGCGCCAACTGCAAGATCGACGCGGTGTGGGTGCGGGTGCGGGGAAGGGGGTTAGTGGTCAGGGGGCGATTGGAGGCGGTGGAGAGCGGTGCGGGCGTCGTGGAGGTGGACGTCGGTGGCCGGGACATCCTGGGTGGGCGGCGTGAGGTCGGCGGATCGGCGGAGGCGGTCGGGAGGGGCGGTCATCGCAGGCGCCATGGCCGGTAGCGGCCGGGCGGCCAGTTCGGCCACCCCGTCGGCCAGCCCGGTCAGCCGGGCCGGCAGGGGGTCGGACGCTGGCGACCCAGCCCGGACGAGTCGGGTCTGCACGTCGTCGCAGAGCAGCAGGACGGCGGCGACCAGCACGTCGACGTCGTCGAGCGGACGGTCGGCCCGCCGCAGCCGGGCCACCCGCCGCCGGCCTCGTACGGTGCGACCGGTGACCCGCCGGGCCGCGGCGCGGGCCCCGGACAGCTCCCCGAGCCGGGCGTGCGCGTCCCGGGCGTGTTCGCAGGCGTCGCGCGCCTGCGCCACCGAGCCCCGGCGCAGCGCCTCGGCCCCGGTACGCAGCGCGTCCGCCGTGTCGCTCAGGATTTCCCGGACGGGTGTCTCGACCAGCTTCAGCGGGTCCGGGGTGAACAGCACCTGGCTGCCGAGGAGCCCGACCAGACCGCCGACGGCGGCGTCCACCAGGTAGTCCACCGGGGAGCTCGACGCCCCCACCGTCACCACGATCAGCACGGCTGTGCCGGCCTGGATGTATGTCAACGGCCGGGGGTCGATGAGCGCGGCCATCGCCATGGCCAGCGCGATCGCCGGCACGATGAGCCAGAACGTGTTGCCGGTGCGCAGCGCTCTCACGCCCTCCCCGACCAGGACCCCGGCCAACACCCCGACGAACAGGTCGACGGCCTGCCGCCCCCGGCCGCCCATGCCGGCGGTCAGGCAGATCAGCGCGACGGTGGCGGCGAAGATCGGGGTCGCGTGGCCGAAGAGCGACTGGGAGATCCACCACGCGAGGCCGGCCATCAGCGCGCACTGGGCGATCAGCGGCGCGGCCACCCGGAGCCGGTGCCGCAGCAGGCCCGGTCCGGCGGTGTCGAACGCCGACCGGTGGGGCCAGCGGGCGGGCTTCACCAGGCCGGGCGGCTCACGACCCGGCCGCGGGTGCGCGGGTCGCGCCGTCCCGCAGCACGCGGAGTTGGGCGAGGTGCATCGGGAGGTGGACGCGACTGTGCAGGTCGAGGGTGCGGCCCCAGGGCATCGGCTCGCTGACGGTCAGGTCGAAGCCCTCGCGCAAGTGGGTGTCGACCGGGGTGGCAGCGGCCGCCGGGTTGAGGCGGTCGGCGAGCACGCAGAGCTTCTGGCTGGTGGCTCGGAGCAGGGTGGCCAGCCCGTCCAGCCCGCCGCACGCGGAGACCAGCGCGTCCAGCTGCGGCCGGTGGATGGTCTCCAGGTCGTAGTAGGCGAACGGCGACCCGGCCAGCACCGCCTCGGTCGCCTCGCTCATCAGCTCGTCGTTGGCGGCAAGGTGCGCAAGGATCTGCTCCGCGCTCAGCTCCCCCTCCGGCGGCGCCCCGAACCCGCCCGCGTCCACCTCCGCGAGCAGCTCGTCATAGACCCGCCGCAATCCCCCGCTCTCCACCCCCGCAGTCAACCCCGCCGCCGCCCGTCGATCATGGCGTTATGGCGCCCGTTTCACCCGGATGAGGGGATTCGTCCACGACCACAACTCCATGATCGACGGGGCGGGAGAGTGGGGAGAGTGGGGAGAGTGGGGTCAGCGGCGGCCGTGGCGGGCGCGGAGGTAGTCGCTGACCACGTACTCGCCTAGGTCGTCGAGGTCGGGGGTGAACATGCGGCCCTTGGAGCGGCGGGCCACGGCGTCGACGAAGCGGCGCAGGCCGGGGTCGTCGCCGAGCATGAACAGGTTGAGCGTGGCGCCGTAGCGGGTGAGCTTGTCCACCTCGCGGATGGTCGCCTCGATGGTCTCCGGCAGCGGCGGCCAGTGGAACAGCGCCTCCCCGTCGTCCGGGTCGAGGTGGGCGGTCGGCTCGCCGTCGGTGACCACCAGGACCACCGGCTCCGCGCCCGGGTGCCGGCGCAGGTGCCGGCCGGCCAGCCGGAGGGCGTGCTGCAGGTTGGTGCCCTGCTCCATGTCCGGTTCCACCGCCGCCAACTCCTGCTGGGTCAGCGGCAACGCCTCCCGGCCGAAACCGACGATCTGCAGGGCGTCCTGCGGGAACCGGGTCGCCACCAGGTGCGACAGCGCGAGCGCCGTCTGCTTCATCGGCCCCCAGCGCCCCTGCGAGATCATCGAGTACGACAGGTCGACGCAGAGCGCCACCGCCGCTGACGCCCGCCGCTCGGTCTCCACCACCTCGAAGTCGGACACGTCGAGCTGCACCGGGACCGTGGGCCCGGTCCGGCGTACCGCGCGGGTGAGGGTGCGCACCACGTCGAGGGGCTGCTCGTCGCCGTACTCCCACTGCCGGGACGCCCCGCTGACCTCGCCCGCGGCACCCGCCGAGCGCAGGTCGTGCTGACCGCGCGGCCCGGCGGTCAGGTCGGCGAAGACCCGGCGCAGCGCCGTGCCGGCGAGCCGGCGCAGCGCCTTCGGGCTCAGCGTCAGCCCGTCCGCGTCCCGGCTCACCCAGCCCTGCCGGCGCAGCTCCCGCTCCAGCTCCCGCAGCCGGCGTACGTCGTCGGCGGCGTCCCGCCCCAGCGTCCGGGCCACCGCGTCGACGTCCACGTCGTCCAGGGTGGCGCCCGCCTGCTCCTGGTCGAGCTGGTCCAGCAGCTCGTCCAGCTCGGCGATCTCGCCGAGCGCCCCGGTCGCCTCGCCGTAGCCGAGCGGCTGGTCGCCGCGGACCCGCTCCCCGCGCCGCCAGTTCAGGTCCGGGCGCAGCGCCCGCAGGTGGTCGTCGAGCTGGGACAGCTCGACGGCCAACTGCTCGCCGAGCGACTGGCGCATCAGCCCGGCCAGCTCCTCCCGCTGCCGGTCGGACAGCGACCGCATCAGCCGCTCGCCGGCCGCCGACCGGCGGGCCAGCACGTCGACCAGCTCGTCGACGTCCTTCGGCTGCTCCGGGAAGAACCCGCCGTGCCGGCGCATGAACTCGGCGAACGCGTCGGTGGTGTCCTCGGCGCGGGCGTGCCGGGCCAGCAGGTCGTTGAGGTCCCGCATCATCTCGGCGAGCTGCCGCTGGGCGGCCGGGTCGGCGGCGGCCCGCGCCGCGGCCCGCAGCCCGGCGAAGCGCTGTTCCAGCACCTCGCCGCGGAGCCCGTCGAGGATCCGCTGGTACGTCTGCCGGGCCTCGTCGCTGGCCCACTCGTACCCGGCGAGCTCCTCGACCGCGCGGGCGGTCGAGCGGGGCAGGTTGTCCAGCACCGCCTCGGCGAAGCGGGCGTCGTCGCCGTCCCGGCCGCGCAGCTCGTCCCGCTCGGCGGCCAGGGCCTGGTCGAGCAGCGCCCGGGCACGGGTGACCGCCCCGTCCAGGTCACCCCGGCGCAGCGCCTCCCGGCGCAGCCGCCGGGCCCGGGCGGCCACGTCCTCCAGGCCGCCCCGCCCCTGCGGGCCGTGGCGCAGCAGATCACGCAGCGCCTCCCGGAGACTGCCGCCGTTGAGCACCTCCGCGCCGACCGCGTCCACCGCGGCACGCACGTCGTACGGCGGGGCGAGCGGGTCGGGCCCGCCCCGCCACTGGCCGTACCGGAACCGGTTGCCGGCCATGGTCAGCCCCGACCGCCGTAGACGGTGCGCCCCGACTCGGTGACGTCCTTGCCGAGCCGGCGCGTCAGGTGCAGCCCCTCCAGAACGAACTCGATCCCGGCGGCGGCCTCCTCCGGGGTGGGCGCGTCACCCAGCCCGAGCCGGTCGAGGACCTTGGCCAGCCCGGGCACCGGCCCGACCTGGCGCAGCAGCGCGGCAGAGGAGACCAGCTCCCCGGTCTCGATCACCGCGCCCTCGGCGACCAGCCCCGTGAACCCGGAGAGGTCCAGCCCGGCCAGCCGGTCCCGGAACGTCTCGGCGGTCGCCGTCCGCAGCAGGTGAGCGAGGACCTCGATCTCCCGCCCCTCCTCACCGCTCTCGAACTCGACCTTGCCGCGCAGGGTGGAGGTCACCGACACCGCGTCACCGACCCGGGCCACCGGGGTCTCGGGGCGTACCGCCGGGTCGCCGGCACCGGACGCGGAGCCGGCGGCCGCCGACGCGGCGACACCGGCGAGCAGGCCGGCACGGCGCAGCGCGGCGGCGGCGACCGTCTCGGCGGCGGCGATCGCGAACCGGGCGGAGACGCCGGAACGCGGATCCACCGACGGCGACTCACGCACCGCGCGGGCGAAGCGGGCCAGCACCTCCAACACGTGTTCCGGCACGTCGGCGACCAGGTCGGCCTCCTGCCGGATCAGTGCCAGCTCCAGGTCGAGGTCGACCGGGTAGTGGGTCCGGATCTCCGCGCCGAAGCGGTCCTTGAGCGGGCTGATGATCCGGCCCCGGTTGGTGTAGTCCTCCGGGTTGGCGCTGGCCACCAGGAGCAGGTCCAGCGGCAGCCGCAGCTGGTAGCCGCGGACCTGGATGTCCCGCTCCTCCAGCACGTTGAGCAGCGCCACCTGGATGCGTTCGGCCAGGTCGGGCAGCTCGTTGACGGCGAAGATGCCCCGGTTGGTGCGGGGCACCAGGCCGAAGTGGATGGTCTCCGGGTCGCCGAGGGTACGCCCCTGGGCGATCCGGATCGGATCGACGTCGCCGATCAGGTCGCCGACGCTGGTGTCCGGGGTGGCCAGCTTCTCGCCGTACCGCATCGCCCGGTGCAGCCAGCCGATCGGCAGCTCGTCGCCGGCCTCGGCGACCAGCGCGCGGGAGGCCGGAGTGAGCGGGTGCAGCGGGTGCTCGTTGAGCACCGAGCCGGGGATGACGGGGGTCCACTCGTCGAGCAGGGCGCCGAGCGAGCGGATCAGCCGGGTCTTGCCCTGGCCGCGCTCGCCGAGCAGCACCATGTCGTGGCCGGCAAGCAGGGCCCGCTCGACCTCCGGCAGCACCGTGTCCTCGTACCCGACGATGCCGGGGAAGCGGTCCTCTCCGGAGCGCATCCGGGCGAGGAGGTTGTCGCGGATCTCCTGCTTGACCGTGCGGTAGTGGTGGCCGGCCGCCCGCAGCTCGCCGAGCGTGCCGGGCAGGTCGGCGGGCGGGAACGGGGAAACCTGGTTGGGCGCAGTCACCCGAGCAACGCTAGCGCGGTCCGGCGGGGATCCCCCGGTTTCCGCCGCACCGGGGGACCCCACCGCCCTCACCCTCGGCCCGGGACCGGCCGCCGGCAGTGCGCGCGGGTAGGAGCCGTCAGCGGTGCTCGTCGACGTACTTCTGCGGGTCCTTGTCCTGAAACCGCAGGTCGCGGCCGTTCTTGTGCTCGCCGTAGAACTTCAGCCAGCGCGACCCCAGCTCCGCCCGCAGCTCGGCGCCGGCGTGCCGGCGGAAGTCGGGCAGCGCCTCGTCCTCCTCCTCGGCCAGGTGCTCGCTGTTCTCCCGGCGGGCCTGCCACACGGCGGCCCACCACTCGTCCGAGCCGACCGGGTGCAGCTTCGACTCGGCGATCGCGTCCCGGATCTTGTTGTGGTCGCCGACGGCGTCCTCGGTCTCGTCCTCGCCGTCGTCGCCGTGCTTCACCAGGTGCGGGTAGAGGATCGCCTCCTCCGCCTCGGCGTGGATGTCCAGGTGCAAAGCGAGCGCGTCCCAGATGGCCAGCAGCTCGGCGTCGTCCCGGGCGTCGTCGAGCCGGGCGAAGCCGCGCCGGAAGGCGGCGTGGTCGTCGAGGATGAGGGCGGTGATGTCGTCCATGGTGGTCACCTTCCGGTACGGGCGCGGACCAGCTTCGGCAGCGCGGCCAGGCCGGTGATCGGGCGGAACTGTCGGGCCTCGGTGGCCAGGGCGGCGTACTCGCCGTCGGTCAGGTCGATCTCGGCGGCGGCCGCGTTGCGTTCCATCTGCTCCACGCTGGACGCGCCGGGGATGGCCACCACGTTCGGGTGGCGCAGCAGGTAGGCCAGGGCGATCTGGGTGGGGGTGGCGTCGTGGGCGTCGGCCACCTCGCGCAGGGTGGCGATCAGCGCGGTGCCGCGGTCCAGGTTCTCCGGCAGGAAGTACGGGTTGGCCCGGCGCACCGCCCCGCTGGGCGGGTTCTGCGCGTCGTACCGGCCGGAGAGGAAGCCCTGCGCGAGGGGGCTGTACGCGATGACGATCCGGCCGGCCTGCTCCGCGTACGGGATCAGGTCCTCCTCGGGGCCGCGGTCGACCATGCTGTAGCGGACCTGGTTGGTCAGCACCCGGCGGCCCAGCGCGGCCTCGGCGAACCGCCAGCGGCGCAGGTTGTAGTTGCTGACCCCGACCTCGCCGACCAGGCCGACGTCCTGGAGGGCGCGCATGCCACGCATGGTGGTGGTGTCGGCGACCACCGGGTTGGGCTGGTGCACCTGGTAGAGGTCGATGCTGCTGACTCCGAGGCGGGCGGCGGAGGCGACCGCGCGCTGCTGCACCACCGGGGCGATCGGCAGCACCGGGAAGATCTTGCTGGCCACCACGACCTTGGCCGCGTCGTCGCCGAGCGCCGCGCCGAGGATCCGCTCGCTGCGGCCGAAGCCGTACAGCTCGGCGGTGTCGAAGAGGGTGACCCCGAGGTCGAGCGCCCGCCGGACGATGTCCGCCGCCCGGCGCTCGTAGTCGGGGCCGTAGCCCCACTCCTTCGACCCGAACTGCCAGGTGCCGAGGCCAATCTTGGAGATGGGCTTGGGGGTGTCGAGCTGGACGAAGCGCATGGCCTCGAAGCTACCCCGCAGGGCGGGTCGGCATGCCGGTTCCGGCGCCCGGCCCGCCCCGCCGCGCCAGGGCCTTCGAGCGTGGAGCCGGTCGGGCGGCACTAGGGTCTTGGACGTGACCTACCTTGCCGCCGATGAGCGCTACGACACCATGACCTACCGGCGCAGCGGACGCAGCGGGCTCCGGCTGCCCGCCATCTCGCTCGGGCTGTGGCACAACTTCGGGCCGGACCGGCCGTTCGCGCGGCAGCGGGACATCGTCCGGCGCGCCTTCGACCTGGGAATCACCCACTTCGACCTGGCCAACAACTATGGCCCGCCGCCCGGCTCGGCGGAGGAGAACTTCGGCCGGCTGCTCGCCACCGACCTGAAGCCGTACCGGGACGAGCTGGTCGTCTCCAGCAAGGCCGGCCATCTGATGTGGCCCGGCCCGTACGGCGAGTGGGGCTCCCGCAAGTACCTGATCTCCTCGCTCGACCAGTCGCTGCGCCGCATGGGGCTGGACTACGTCGACGTCTTCTACTCCCACCGCTTCGATCCGGACACCCCGCTGGAGGAGACGATGGGCGCGCTCGACGCCGTCGTCCGCGCCGGCAAGGCCCTCTATGTCGGCGTTTCCAACTACAACTCCGAGCAGACCGCCCGGGCCGCAGCGATCCTGCGCGACCTGGGTACGCCGCTGGTGATCAACCAGCCGTCGTACTCGATGCTCAACCGGTGGATTGAGGACGACGGCCTGCTCGACACGTTGGAGAAGGTGGGCGCGGGCTGCATCGCGTACAGCCCGCTCGCCCAGGGCCTGCTCACCGACCGCTACCTGGGCGGCATTCCCGAGGACTCCCGGGTACGCACCAGCGTCTTCCTCAACGAGAGCGACCTCAGCGCGGAGAAGATGGCCACCATCCGGGCGCTCGGCGCGATCGCCGAGCGGCGCGGCCAGTCGCTGGCCCAGCTGGCGCTGGCCTGGGCGCTGCGCGACCCGCGGATGACCAGCCTGATCATCGGCGCGAGCAGCGTGGCCCAGTTGGAGGGGAACGTGGCCGCGCTGGACAACCTCGACTTCACCGCCGAGGAGTTGGCCGAGATCGACCACCACCTGGGCTGACCCACGTGGTCGGACCGGGCGGGACTTCTGGCTGCTCCCGGACCGCGCCGGCTCACCAGATCCGGCGGCGGCCGGCGCGGTGGTTGCGTACCTCGCAGGCCCGGCCCACCGGCACGCTGCCGGCCCGGCGCAGCCGCATCGCGACGGTGGTGGCCAGCAGCACGGTGACCACTGCGGCGGCGCCGGCCACCAGCGGCCAGCGGAGGCCGCCGAGCGCGGTCACCGAGGCCACTGGCACCCCGGCCTGCGCCGCGGGAACGCGCGCCGGGTCGCCCGGCGCGGCGGCCGGTGGGGCCGGTGAGGCGGTACGCGGAGCTGACCGGCCGGCGGCGGCCGGGCTGGCCGACGGGCCGCCACGGGCACCGGACGCGGCGCCGGGGGGCGACCGGAACAGCACGTCGGAGCAGGAGTAGTAGGTGTCCTGGGTGTTGGAGTTCTGCCAGATGATGTAGATCAGGTGCCGGCCGCTGCGGCCGGACGGCAGCCGCCCTGGCATCTGGTACGCGCCGTCCCGCAGCGGCGGGTCGGTGACCGTCAGGAACGGCCGCCGGTCGAGGTCGGCCCAGGTCAGCCGCCGGCTCGGGTCGTAGGAGGCGGTGGTGGCGTAGAGCCGGAACGTGCCCTTGTGCGGGATCGTGGTCCGGTACCGGAAGGTGTACCGACCACCGGAGGTCAGCGTCGTCGCCGGCCAGTCGGTGCGCGGCAGGTCCAGCCCCCGGTACGCGGACAGCCCGCCGCTGCACAGCTCACCGTCGGGGATCCGCTCCCGGTCCCGGCCGTCGATCCGGGCGACCCGGATGTTGTCCCACTCCCGCACCGCGGCGCCGGCCGCGATCGCCGCGCGGCAGGCCGGCTTCGCCGCCTGCCCACCCTCCGGGCCGCAGGCCGCCGCCCGGCTGAGCGGGTTGGTCGGTGCGCCGTGCGCGGCGGCGGGCGCGGCGGTGAGCAGCAGAGTCGCGGCGGCGACCGCGACGGCGGCGAGCATTCGGCGTACGGCCATCTGATCGACCTCCCGGGCAGAGGTACGGGCGGGGAGCGGCAATGGTTCGACGGTTGCCCGGACGTGCCGGGCGCCACAGCGCCCACCGGGCCCTCCTTCCCACACCGCGCGGGCCGGGTCGACCGAACGGGTGATCCGACGCTCCGATCGCGGGGCGGCGCGCGGCACCGGTCTGGCCCTACAGTGACGACACCCCGTGATCAAGGAGCGTCCCGTGTCCGAGCCGTCCCCGGCGCCAGATTCCCCCCGGACCGCCGCCGCGGCCGGACCGACGGGTGGCGACGCACCCGCCGACGCCACGCCGTACCTGCTCGTCATGCCCACCGCCGACGGGTCACCGCCCGGGCTGGTGTGGCCCGGTCAGGAGGGCCAGCCCGCCTGGGCCATCCCGGTCACCGTCCCGGCCGGCACCCGCGGGTACGCCTTCTTCGTGCCGCTGGTCCCGGCCCCCGCGGGCGAGGGACCGGCCGCCCCGGCCCCGCGCGTCGCCGAGGGCTCCACGCCCACCGCCGCTATGTTCGCGCAGCCGAGCGCCGCCACGTCGACGACAGGATCGGGCGACGCCCCACCGACCGCCGAGGAGACCTCCGCCACCCCGGCCTCGCCCGCGACCGCGCCCGCCGGGGCGGCGCAACCCGCGGCGGCGCCGACCGTGCCGCAGCAGCGTCCCGTCCCGGGCGGGACCGCGCCGCAGCCGACCGCCGCCCCCGGGGTCGCGATGCCGCCGTACGCCGCGCAGCCGGCCCCGCCCTGGGCGACCTTCCCGCCGCAGCCGGGCACGGGCTGGACGCCCCGCCCCCCGGTGCCCCGGACCTCGTTCCTCGGCGCCAGATGGCCGGGGCCGCGGCAGGCCACCGGCCGGGCCACCCCGCTGGCCGTGCTCGCCGGCGCGCTCGGGATCGCGTTCTTCGTCCCGCTGAGCCGGACCGGCATCGGCTGGTTCCTCGGCTGGCTCGTGCTGACCGCCGGTGTGGTCGTCGCGGTCCGGCGGGGCACGGCCGAACTGCCCCGCACCGAGCGCCTGGTCCGCGGCGGCTGGGCGGTGGCGGCCCTGGCGCTGCTGTCCGTCCTCGCCTTCCGCAACGCCTGGTGGCTGGTGACGTTCTGCGTCCTCGGCGCGCTCGGCTGCGCGACGCTGGCCATCGTGGGCGGCCGGCTGGTCCGCTCGATCCTGTTCAGCCTGGTCGCCGCGCCGTTCGCGGCGCTCCGCGGCCTGCCCTGGGTACGCCGGCACATCACGGCCTCCCCCGACACGGGCATGGTCCGCCGGGTCACCGGTTCGGTCGTCGCGACCGTGGTGGTGCTGCTGGTCTTCGGCTCCCTGCTCTCCTCGGCCGACGCGGCGTTCTCCGAGGTTCTCGGCGCGATCGTCCCCAAGACCGACCTTGGCACGGTGTTCCGCTGGATCTTCCTGGCCGTGGTGGGCGCGCTGATCGCCGTCGCCGCCGTCTACACGCTGGCCGCCCCGCCGGACCTCTCCACCGTGGACAAGCCGAGCAGCCGCAACCTCGGCCTGCTGGAGTGGGCCCCGGCCATCGGCGCGCTGACGCTGCTCTTCGGCGGCTTCGTCGTCGTGCAGTTCACCGTGCTCTTCGGCGGCCAGCAGCACGTCCAGAAGGTCGCCGGCCTCAGCTACTCCGAGTACGCCCGCAGCGGCTTCTGGCAGCTGCTCTTCGTCACCCTGCTGACCCTGGCGGTGCTCGGTGCGGTGAGCCGCTGGGCCAGCCGGGAACGCCACGTCGAGCGCACCGCGCTGCGCGTCCTGCTCGGCCTGCTCAGCGCGCTCAGCGTGGTGATCGTGGTCTCGGCGCTGTCGCGCATGTACACGTACCAGAAGGTCTACAGCTTCACCGGCGAGCGGATCTTCGTGATGGCGTTCGAGCTGCTGCTCGGGGCGGTCTTCCTGATGATCCTGGCCGCCGGGATCCGGTGGCAGGGCCGGTGGATCCCCGGCGCGACCGTGGGACTGGCCGTGGTGATGCTGCTCAGCCTGGCCGTGCTCAACCCGGAGGACTACGCCGCCGGGCGCAACATCGCCCGGTACAAGCAGACCGGCAAGATCGACGCCTGGTATCTGCGAGCGCTCTCCGCCGACGCCACGCCGGCCCTGACCCGGCTGCCGGACCCGGTACGTCGGTGCACGCTGAGCTGGATCGACGACGACCTGGCCGAGCCCGACCCCTGGTACGCCTGGAACCTGGGCCGGTACCGGGCCCGTCAGGCCCTCGACCGGATCGGAAAGGACGCCGTCGGCGGGCCGAAGGACTGCCGGGCGGCCGACCAGTTCGACCTGCCCAAGAGCCGCCGTCCGCGCTGACGCCCGTCGGGCGGGTACGAGGAACGCCCTGGACCGCGATCAGCTCCCGATCCAGCGCGTTCCTCGTCAGGGGCGGCCGTCGAGGAGTTGGTCGAGGTTGACGGCGGTGCTGATCAGCGAGAGGTGGCTGAACGCCTGCGGGAAGTTGCCGACCTGCTCGCCGGTGGGTGCGATCTCCTCCGAGTAGAGGCCGAGGTCGCTGCTGTACGTGAGCATCTTCTCGAAGATCAGTCGGGCTTCGTCGAGCCGACCGGACTGCGCGAGCGCCTGGACGTACCAGAACGTGCACATGCTGAAGGTGCCCTCGCTGCCGCGCAGGCCGTCGGGTGAGGCGGCCGGCTCGTACCGGTAGACGAGGCTGTCGGAGACGAGCTCGGCGTCCATGGCCCGCAGGGTCGACTGCCACATCGGGTCGGTCGGCGACACGAATCCGACGCCGGGCATGGTGAGCAGCGCCGCGTCCAGGACGTCGGTCGCGTAGTGCTGCACGAAGGCACCGCGTCCGGAGTGGAAGCCGCGCGCCATGATCTGTTCGTAGATGTCGTTGCGGGCGCTCGCCCAGCGGGTGGTGTCGGCCGGCAGGCCACGGCGGTGGGCGAGTCGGATGACGCGGTCGAGTGCCACCCAGCACATCAGTCGCCCATAGGTGAAGTCCTGCCGGCCGGCGCGGGTCTCCCAGATCCCGTCCTCGGGTTGGTCCCAGTGGTCGCAGACCCAGTCAGCCTGTCGCCGCACGTTCAGCCACCCCTGGTATGAGCCCCGAAACCCGTGGCAGTCGGCGAGGTGCAGCGCGGTCATCACCTCACCGTAGACGTCGAGTTGCAGTTGGTCGGCCGCGCCGTTGCCCACGCGCACCGGGCTCGATCCGCGGTATCCCTCGAGGTGGTCGAGCACCTCCTCGGTGAGATCGGGTGAGCCGTCGACCCGGTACATGATCTGGAGCGGCATCCCGGCAGCCGCCGAGTCGCGGATGCGGTCGTTGAGCCAACCCAGATAGCGGCCGGCCTCGTCGGTGAAGCCCAGTCCGAGCAGCGCGTGCACGGAGATGGACGCGTCCCGGACCCAGGTGTAGCGGTAGTCCCAGTTGCGCTCGCCGCCGATCTGCTCGGGCAGCCCGGCGGTGGGGGCGGCGATCAGCGCGCCGGTCGGGGCGTACGTCATCAGCTTGAGCGTGATCGCGGACCGCGCGACCATTTCCCGCCACCGACCTCGATAGTGGGAGCGGTCGAGCCAGCGCCGCCAGAAGTCGCGGGTCTGCTCGAGCATCTCGCACACCTCACCCGAACTGAGCACGCGTGGCGGGTCAGGCGACGCTGTTTCCAGCACGACGCCACCGATTTCGCCCTCTCGGAACGTGCCGATCATGGACACGCCCTCGCTGGTGCTCCGGAAGTGCGGGTCGACCCCGATCTCGACATCGCGGATGGGGTTCAGGGTGAGGGTGAGGCTGGGAGTGCGGTAGACGACGCCGTCCGGATACTCGTCGAGTTCGTGCGGATCGCGCCCGTAGTTGAACCGGGGTTGGCACTCGACGCGGAACCGCATCGTGCCGCGAACGATCCGGATCACGCGGACCAGGCGGTGCCGGTCGGTGGCGCGATCTCCCGCGACAGGCATGAAATCCACGAGTTCAGCCACGCCGTCCGCGCTGAGAAAGCGGGTGATCAGGATCGGCGTTCCAGGCACGTACAGCTGTTTGCTCCGGTAGTCGACCCCAACGGGCGAAACTTGGAAGTACCCACCCTCGTGCCGATCGAGCAGGCCACCGAAGATGCTCGGCGAGTCGAAGCGGGGGGCGCAGAACCAGTCCAACGTCCCGTCTCTGCTCACGAGCGCGGCGGTCTGCAGGTCGCCGATCAAGCCGTGGCCCTCCACGGCAGGGTACGAATCCACCAGACCTCCCCGCCTTCGCCGCACCGACTGCGGCGACTACCCGCAGGCAGGCGGGGCACACCTCAGCCATGCGGGTCCGGCCCTGCCGGAAATGACGAAAGGCGCCGTCGCTTCCGACGAACGCCTCGGTTCTTGTTGAATCTGTTGGGCTGCAATCGGCATGAGATCCCAAACCCGGTCCGGGTCGGAGGCTGCCGTCCGTCTCGATCAGGCCGGCGCCGCGCCGACTCCGATCTCGTTGCCGTCCGGGTCGCGGAAGGTGGCCTGGCGGACGCCGTTGGCGTAGGTCTCGCGCTCGGCCGGCTCCAGGCCGCGCTCGGCGATCTGGGAGATGCGGGCGTCGAAGTCGCCGACGAAGACGGTGTGCATGGCGTGCCCGGCATGCTCGGGCCGCACCTCGATGAACACGTAACGGTGGTCGGCAAGCTCCCACACCGCCTCGGTGTCGTTGGGCAGGAACGAAGGCGGGGCGCCGAGGAGTCGCTCGTACCACGCCGCCGCCGCGGTGTAGTCGCGGACGGAGATGCCGGCGAACAGATCCATGGTCATGAGGTCATGCCACTGGCCACCTCGGGCATTCCAGCACCCGCGCCGCCATGGTCCGACCCAGCACTAGGTCGGGTCGCCCGGGGGGATTTCACCCCCGGGCTCCCACGGAACCGTGCGTAACAGTCTCCCGTTACACGGCTCTTGTCATCCTGATCACCAGAAGCGCGGTGTCCATGCCCAGTGGGCGAAGAG